>JANXRT010000515.1 GCA_025356735.1 Acetobacteraceae bacterium
CTGCGGCGATGGCGCCGGCAGTGTCCAGGTTCAGCTCGACCCCAACCTCAAGATCGGCAACGCCAAGGTGTTTGCCGTCTATGGCAAGGGCGGCATCGGCAAGAGCACGACGTCGTCGAACTTGTCCGTGGCGTTCTCCAAACTCGGAAAACGGGTCTTGCAGATCGGCTGCGATCCCAAGCATGATTCGACGTTCACATTGACGAAGCAGATGCAGCCGACGGTGATCGACGTTCTGGAATCCGTGGATTTCCACGCCGAGGAGCTGCGCCGCGAGGATTTTGTCTTCGAGGGCTATAATGGCGTGATGTGCGTCGAGGCCGGCGGCCCGCCCGCCGGCACCGGCTGCGGCGGCTACGTCGTCGGTCAGACCGTGAAACTGCTGAAGGAGCACCACCTGCTCGAGGACACCGACGTGGTGATCTTCGACGTGCTGGGCGACGTGGTCTGCGGCGGTTTCGCCGCACCCTTGCAGCACGCCGACCGGGCGCTGATCGTCGCCGCCAACGATTTCGATTCGATCTTCGCGATGAACCGCATCGTCGCCGCGATCCAGGCGAAGTCGAAGAACTACAACGTCCGGCTGGCGGGGGTGATCGTCAACCGCAGCGACGACACCGATCAGATCGAGAAGTACAACGACCGCGTCGGGATGCGCACCCTGGCGCATTTCCCCAACCTCGACGCCATCCGCCGGTCGCGGCTGAAGAAATCGACCCTGTTCGAGATGGACGAGACGCCGGAATTGGCGCTGGTCAAGGCGGAGTACATGCGGCTCGCCGCGATGCTGTGGGCGGGCACCGACCCGATGCCGGCGATCTCGATGAAGGATCGCGACATTTTTGATCTGCTGGGTTTCGATTGATGTCGGAGACCACCTACCAGGCGCGGCGTGCCGAGCTGCACGAGTATTTCGACCGGACCGCGGTCGAGGCGTGGATGCGGCTGACCTCCGACGCGCCGGTCAACCGCATCCGCGCCACGGTCAGGGCAGGTCGCGACGAGATGCGCGCCACCCTGCTCGGCTGGCTTCCCCAAGACCTGCGCGGCCGCCGCGTGCTGGATGCCGGCTGCGGCACCGGGGCGCTGGCGGTCGAGGCGGCGCGGCGCGGCGCCGACGTGGTGGCGATCGACCTGTCGGAGAAGCTGGTGTCGATCGCCGCCGAGCGGCAGCCCGCCGATCTCGCCGGGCGCATCGATTTCCGGGTCGGCGACATGTTGGCGCCGGACCTCGGGGATTTCGACCACGTGGTCGCGATGGACAGCCTGATCCATTACCGGGCGACCGACATCGTGCGCGTGCTGGCCGGGTTCGCCGCGCGCACCGATAAGTCGATCCTGTTCACCTTCGCGCCGCGCACTCCGGCGCTGACCGTGATGCACGCCGCCGGGCGCCTGTTCCCGCGGGCTGACCGCGCGCCCGCGATCGAGCCGGTCGGCGCACGCGCGCTCGCCAGATTGATCGCGGCGACATCGGGCCTCGCGGGGTTCAGCATCGCGCGCGAGAAACGTATCGACAGCCTGTTCTACAAGTCCCAGGCAATGGCGCTGGCGGGTACGCGCGCATGAACGCCAGGTCGATCAACGCAAGACTGGCCGGCCAATGGTCACGGATCGGCACCCGCTACCTGCCGTTCGCCGATGCCGCGACGGCGGAGCTGCCGTTCGGCCGGCTGCTGCGGCTGTCGCTGTTCCAGGTCACAGTCGGCATGGCCGTCGTGCTGCTGATCGGCACGCTCAACCGGGTGATGATCGTCGAGCTCGGGGTGCCCGCCTGGCTGGTCGCGGTGATGGTCTCGCTGCCGCTGG
The DNA here is from genome assembly GCA_025356735.1 of Acetobacteraceae bacterium. GTDB lineage: Bacteria > Pseudomonadota > Alphaproteobacteria > Acetobacterales > Acetobacteraceae > PALSA-911. Next base: position 1,810 of record JANXRT010000515.1, read on the forward strand.
TGTTCGCGCCGTTCCGCGCCCTGGTCGGCTTCCGCTCCGACACCCACCGGTCGTCGCTCGGCTGGTGCCGGGTGCCTTACATCTGGATCGGCACGCTGCTGCAGTTCGGCGGGCTGTCGATCATGCCGTTCGCGCTGATCCTGCTATCGGGCGACAGCAACGCCCCGGTATTCGTCGGCCAGGGCGCGGCGGCGTTCGCCTTCCTGCTGCTCGGCGCCGGGCTGCACACCACCCAGACCGTCGGGTTGGCGCTGGCCACCGATCTCGCGCCGGCCGACTCGCATCCCCGCGTCGTCGCGCTGATGTGCATGATGCTGCTGGTCGGCATGGTGGCCAGCGCGGTCACCTTTGGCGCTCTGCTGGCGAATTTTTCCGAGATCCGGCTGATCCAGGTCGTCCAGGGCACCGCCGTCGTCACCATGGTGGTGAATGTCTTTGCGCTGTGGAAGCAGGAGCCGCGCGACGCCGCGCGCACCGCGCATGGCCGGCCGAACCCGACCTTCGCGCAAGCCTGGCAGGATTTTTCGGCGACCGGCCAGCCGGTGCGCCGCCTGGTGGCGCTCGGGCTCGGCAGCGTTGCCTTTTCCATGCAGGACATCTTGCTCGAACCCTATGGCGGCCAGGTGCTTCACCTCACCGTCGGCACCACGACGGCGCTGAGCGCGCTGCTGGCGGCAGGCGGGCTGACCGGTTTCGGCGTCGGCGCGAAGAAACTCGGAAACGGCGCCGACCCGTACCGGCTGGCCGCGGTTGGCGCGCTGGTTGGTCTCGCGGCGTTCAGCGCTGTGGTGTTCGCAGCACCCTTGCAGTCGCTGTCGCTGTTCGCCCTCGGCACGGTTTTGATCGGCTTCGGCGGCGGGCTGTTCGGCCACTGCACCCTGACCGCGGCGATGGCCACCGCCCGGCGCGGCCAGATCGGCCTGGCGCTCGGCATCTGGGGGGCCGTGCAGGCTTCCGCCGCCGGCTCGGCCATCGCGCTGGGCGGGTTGATCTGCGGTGGCGTCGGCTGGCTTGCCCGCGAGGGCTGGCTTGGCGAGGCGCTGTCCGGACCTTCCATCGGGTATTCGGTGGTTTACCACATCGAGATCTTCTTCCTGTTCGCCACCCTGATCGCCATCGGTCCGCTGGTCCGCCGCACCAGTCATGCGCTGCCATCGGGCGCCGCCCTCTCCGCCAACCCTCACTAGCGAGGAAAATCATGCCGACCGGCGCCGTCACCGGCTATTTCGACATTGCCCAGATCGCCCTCTACGGCTTCTGGATATTCTTTGCCGGGCTGGTCTACTACCTGCGCACCGAGGACAAGCGCGAGGGCTATCCGCTGCAGGCCGAGCGCCGCAGCAATCGCGTCCGGGTCCAGGGTTTCCCGCCCGTTCCACGTCCGAAGATTTTTCGCCTTCGCCATGGCGGCACCGTCCAGGTACCGCGCGATGAGGCGCCGTCTGGCCCCGGCAACGCGTCCCCGACCGGCCCATGGCCGGGCGCGCCGCTGGAGCCGAACGGCGACCCGATGCAGGACGGCGTCGGCCCCGCCGCCTATGCGATGCGCGCCGAGGCGCCGGACCGCACCTCCGACGGGCATAACCGCCTGGCGCCGCTGCGCCTCGCCAACACCCACTATCTTGACCCCGAGGACACCGACCCACGCGGCATGCCCGTGGTCGGCGCCGATGGCGAAATCGGCGGCGTGGTGCGCGACATCTGGGTGGACAAATCGGAGATGGTGCTGCGCTACCTCGAGGTCGAGGTCACCACCGATGGCCTGCCGCGCCGCGTGCTGCTGCCGCTCAACCTGGCCCGCATCCACGCGGGCAGCCGCCAAGTCCGCGCCGCCTCGGTGCTCGGACGCCACTTCGCCCACGCCCCCGGTCTCGCCGATCCCAGTCGCGTCACCTTGCGCGAGGAGGACCGTATCCAGGCCTACTACGCCAGCGGCTACATGTATGCGACGCCGCAGCGCGGGGAGCCGCTGCTGTGAACGAGCATGACAGCGAGCCGGTGCGCGGGCTGCCGGCAGTTCTGCCGCCGGGCGAGACGATCCTGTGGCAGGGCGCGCCGGAGTGGCGGATGCTGGCGCGGCGGGCGTTCCACGTCGTCGGCGTCGGCATCTACTTTTGCCTCCTGCTGGCCTGGAGCGTCGCCGCTGGCCTGGCGGCCGGCGACACGATGGCGGCTTCGATCGGCGCCATGCTGCGCTCAGCCGTCATGGTCGTGCCGATCGCCGTGGCGGCGATCGGCCTGCTCATGGGGCTCGCCTGGCTGACCGCGCGCACTACGCTCTACACCATCACCAATCGGCGCGTGGTGATGCGCTTCGGCATCGCGCTGCCGATCAGCATCAACCTGCCGTACCGTCAGGTCGCCAGCGCCGGGCTGCGGATGTTCGACGGCGGCACCGGCGATATTCCCCTGGCGCTGAAGCCGGGCGGCCGCACCGCCTACCTGATGATGTGGCCGCACGTCCGGCCGTGGCGCGTCGCCCGTGCCGAGCCGATGCTGCGCGCGGTTCCCGATGCCGCCCGCGTGGCGCAGGTTCTCGCCCGCGCCCTGTCGGCGATGGCCGATCAGCCGCCGCAGCCCGCACCCGCCGATCGGATGGTTGCCGCGGGTGCCGCGCCCCTCGCCTCGCCAGCCGCAGCCTGAGCCGGGGGAACGCGATGGCCGACACGCTTCGCCACCAGCATTTCCCGCGCGCAGCACTGCTTGGCGCCGGCGCCATAATCGTGCTCACGATCGCCGCCGCGGGGCTCGGCCGGATCACCGGGCCGGTGCGCAGCTTCGAGCCGTCCGCCGCGGTCGCCTCTCGAAACCTTCGTTTCGAGGACCGGCCGGATGGCAGCGTCGCGGTGCGCGACGCGCGGGATGGCGCACCGGTGGCGGTAATGGCGCCGGCCACCAACGGCTTCCTGCGCGCGACCCTTCGCGGCCTGGCGCGCGAGCGTTACCACCAGGATCTGACATCGGAGTTACCGTTCCGCCTGACCAGGTGGGCCGATGGCCGTCTGACCCTGGAGGACCCTGCGACCCACCGCGAGGTCGAGCTCGAGGCGTTCGGCGAAACCAACGAGGCGGTGTTCGCGCGGCTGCTCTCGGCGACGGGGGACAAGCCATGACCACAGCCGGGATGTTCAGCCGCGAACGGATCGAGACCACCTGCGTCGTCGAGATCGAGCAGACGCCGGCCAGCCTGCACGCCCACGCCATCCCGGACGGCGTGACGATCCGGCCCGGCGACACGGTGCTGGTGCACGACGCGCCGGCAGGCGTGGCGTTTGGCGATCGGCTGACGCGACCCTGCCGGGTCACGATCATCCGCGCCGGATGGCTGGCGCGGGTCTGGACCGAATGGTTCGGGTTCCTGGAATTCGCCGAGCTTTACGATGTCGGCTTCGAGCCGAAGCATCTTGAGCCCGGCTCGCACATACCGAGGTCCGCATGACGCACATTCCCGCCGAGGCGACGCTGAGCCGGCGCCCGGTCAACGAGACGACCGAGCGCGCCCAACGCGACACGGTGCTCAGCCCGCGCTTCTACACCACCGACTTCGCCGCCATGGACCGGCTCGACGTCACCCCGATCCGTGCCGAGTGGAACGAGCTGATGGCCGAGTTCAAGCGCGACGCCAATCGGGGTCATTTCATCCGTAACGAAGAGTTCGACATCGACACCACGAAGATGCCGCACGACCTGCGGGAGGAGTTCATCGACTTCCTGGTGAGTTCCGTGACATCGGAGTTCTCCGGCTGCGTGCTGTATGCCGAAATCCGCAAGCGGGTGACCAATCCCGACATCCGCGAGTGGTTCGGCTACATGAGCCGCGACGAGGCACGCCACGCCGGCTTCCTCAACGACACGCTCAAGGATTTCGGCGTCGGCGTCGATCTCGGCTTTCTGACCAAGGCGAAGAAATACACCTATTTCAAGCCGAAATTCATCTTCTACGCGGTCTATCTTTCGGAGAAGATCGGCTATGCCCGCTACATCGCGATCTACCGGCAGCTTGAGCGCCACCCCGAGAACCGCATCCATCCGATCTTCAAGTGGTTCAAGGAATGGTGCGGCGACGAATTCCGCCATGGCGAGGCATTCGCGCTCATCATGCGCGCCAACCCGGGGATGCTGACCGGGCTGAACAGGCTCTGGATACGGTTCTTCCTGCTAGCGGTGTTCGCGACGATGTTCGTGCGCGACCATGCGCGGCCGCTGTTCCACAAGGCGCTCGGGCTCGATCCTTCCGAATACGACATGCAAGTGTTCCGCATCACCACCGAGATCTGCCGCCAGGTGTTCCCGGTGACGCTCGACATCGAAAACCCCGCCTTTCTGGCCGGGATGCAGCGGCTGCTGCGTCTGTCGCGGGCGGCGGCAGCGGCGCGAGCCCAACGCGGCGTCGGCGGCCGGCTGAAGCGTGTTGCATTGACCGCCGGCATCGGTGCGACCCTGGTGCGGCTGTACCTGCTGCCGACCGACCGCCGTGAACTGCCGCCAGAAATCCGCCTGGCGCCGGCCTGGTAGGGCGCGCGGAAGCCGATGTCGCGGTTCGTGCTGCCGATCCTGTTCGCGCTGTTCGTCTGGTGGTTCAGCACCGGCGTGATCGTCTTCCTTGATGGGCTGCGGCGGTCGACGTTTCGCTGGACTGTGCTCGGCGCCACAGCTTTGTTTGTGATCGTGCTGTATGGGCTGTGGATGATCCGCGGGGACACCAGCGTGACGGGCGCCTACTACGCCTTCGCCTTCGGCGTCGCCGCCTGGGGTTGGCAGGAGGTTTGTTTCCTCATGGGGCCGATGACCGGCATGCGGCGGGTGGCCTGTGCACCCGATTGCGGCGGCTGGCGCCATTTCGGTCATGGCATCCAGGCCGTGCTTTACCACGAACTCGGAATTCTGGCGTCGGCCGGCGTTCTCGTGGCGCTGAGCTGGGGCGCCGCCAACCAGCTCGGGCTTTGGATCTTCCTGATCCTGTGGGGCATGCGCCAAAGCGCCAAGCTCAACCTTTTCCTCGG
>JANXRT010000073.1 GCA_025356735.1 Acetobacteraceae bacterium
CGGCGCGGGCCGGGCATCCTTGTCCCGCCGCGTCGTCGTCGGACCACCATGCCGGTGGCAAGCACCCAACAGCCTGGCCTCGCGCATCAGGCGCGCAATCCGTTTGCGGCCATGGCGCTCGCCTTGACCCCGTAGATCGGCGTGAACACGGGGTGCGCCATACGTCTGGCGCGAACTTGCATGCACGGTTCGGATGCGTTTCAGCAGCACCGCGTCGGCAACCGCGTGGCCAGAGGGCGGACGATGCCGCCACGCGTAGAAACCAGCCTTGGACACGCCGAGCACGCGCGCCAGGGTGGCGATCGGGAAGCAGGCCTGGTTCGTGCTCATGAACCGGAAGAGCCGGACGACACTGCCCCGGTCTCCCGTGCAAACCAGGCCGCGGCTTTTGAGAGGATGTCGCGCTCCACACGGAGTTGCCTGTTCTCACGCCGAAGCCGGGACAGTTCGTCTCGTTCAGCGGCACTCAGGGCGGGCAGCGCCTCTTCCCGTCGGCCCTCTTTCTTGTCGGCCTGCGCGATCCAATTCCGGATCGACTGCGCTGTGGGCTCGAACTCGCGGGCGAGATCGTCCGGGTCACGCCCAGAACGGGCCAAATCGACCATCTGGCGGCGGAACTCAGGGGAATACGGAACTCGAGTTTTCGACATGATGACACCTTTCGCGAAAGCGTTCGGAGTGTCCACCAATCCGGGTCAATCCCAATCCCACTTGCGCCGGTAGCCGAGCAACGGAACGAAATCGGAAACCAGCCCGAATACCGGCTTGATGATCCAGGGAAAGTTCAACAGCGCGAGATAGGCGGTCGCCTGCAACGGTGTCCAGCCCGGCTGTTTCAGGTAGTGGGTCAGCGGCTGGGCAAGGATGCCGACGCGTGCCTGACCAATCCCCTCGACGACGAACACCACCGCGAAGAATGGCATGAGCCGGCGGATCTGGTCGCTTTACTGCGGTGACCGGGTCGAGGGCACAGTTCGGAGCTGCACGGGTCACGAAGGCCTTTCAACAGTGACCGCACAAGGAGCGAGCGGATTGAGTTTGCCAAGGTTTGGCATAAAGATATCTCAGGTTCGGCGCATCGCTCGTCAGCCCGCCGTTTATCAAAAAACCAGTTCGGAGCGAACAGCAACATGGCGCAGCAGGATGACGGCAACGACAAGCGGCCTCCGTCTGCTCAAGTGTCGAAGGGCGCGCCGCAACCTTTGACTGCTGGCTACAAGGTCGCCATGCGCCGAACCGGTCCGTCGGTTGAGATTACCCTGACAGCCAACAACGAATACGCCAGCATGGAGTTGTACGACAACCTGATGCAGTCAATAAACAAAGGGACGCTGCGCCTCGAGCTGAAACTGGGTCCTGCGCAAACCAGCTGATCACTGCAAACTTCTGGCAGTGGCAAACGCCTGGCCGAGGCCGGTAGGCATCCACTTTGATGCCCGAATTTGGTGCGTCGGGATACGGTGACGCTGGCTGAACCCGTCATCGATGATGGCTTTGAGCGCACGGTATAATCAGACATCAGCCTTTGCGATTGCCCCGTCCGAAACGACGGACAGACTGAAAAGAGCGGCGTCTGAGGTCAGGACGCCGGCATCCTTTGCCGTTTCAGCGATCTCAGCGGCGGTGAACTCGCTCGCGCTGAAGATTTGAGCGAGGTTCAGCGTGGCAATGTTGGCGCTCTGGCTGTCCAGGATGGCCGCCGAAGGAGCCGTCTCGCGACCGACCTGTTCACGCTCCTGCATCACCAGATGATCGTTGATCCGCTCCCATGTGCCATCGCCGCGGAACCGAGCAGGCCAGCGATAGACCGTCAGGAACGGCGGGAACCCGTTCGGCAGCATGCCTCAGGCGCAGCCGACCCGCGGGATATAGAAAACCGCGTTGTCCAATGCTCCGCCTCTCTCCACTTTAACCTAGTCACCGCCCCGAAACGCTCACTAGGTCAGGACATCACTAAGGGCAGGCAACGTGGCGCAACTTGACCGAGAAGTTTTCATGCCACGGGCTCATTGCGGCATGTTTATTGTCGACAATGCCAAGCGCAATGAACACCAGCGACATAAGACCTGGTGAGGCCGCAACACTGTCCAACAGAATAGGCGTACCCACGGCATTGGCTTCAGCGTTCCTCGGATTATCATCAGTGACTGATCATCCACGGCCTCGCCGCCGGAAAGCTTTTGGTGCCGTCTTTCGCCGTGAAGGTTCGCCTTGACGTTGCCGAGGTGCAGCATCCGCATCCTGGAGCGTGGCGGGATGAATTGCGTGACTGGCGGGGCTCGTTCGCACTGCGTTCATTGGTGGCAATGGCCTGGCGCCGGCCGCCGTTCATGTTGGCGAAGGCTGGAGCATTGAGCAGGATACGGTCTGCCGCAGCGCCGCATCCCGGACAAGGATGCGGCAACTGGTACTCGGCCATCGGGCGGAACACGGTAAAGCTGCCGCATTGGCCGCAATCGTAGTCGTATGCGGGCATGTTCGAGCTCCTACAGGTCGGGTGCCAGCAGCACGTCGGGGCCGCCGGCCGGTATGAAGCGCTGCGGGCCGATGGCATTGGGGTTGATGTCGAATTCGAATATCTCGGTCGGCAGCCACAGGGTGGCGCAGGAATTCGGGATGTCGACAACGCCGCTGATATGCCCCTGCACCGGCGCGGTGCCGAGGATGGAATAGGCCTGCGCGCCCGAGTAGCCGAACTTCTTCATGTATTCGATGGCGTTCAGGCAGGCCTGGCGGTACGCGACGTTGATGTCGAGGTAGTGCTGCGCGCCGGCCTCGTCCACCGAGATGCCCTCGAAGATCAGGTAGTCGGTGTAATTCGGCTTGATCGGGCTTGGCTTGAAAATCGGGTTCTTGATGCCGTACTTGGCCATGCCGTCCTTGATCAGCGCGACCTTCAGATGCAGCCAGCCGGGCATCTCGATCGCCCCGCAGAAGGTGATCTCGCCGTCGCCCTGGCTGAAATGCAGGTCGCCGATCGAAAGCCCGGCGCCCTTCACATAGACCGGGAAATAGCATTTCGCGCCGCGCGACAGGTCCTTGATGTCGCAGTTGCCGCCATGCTCGCGCCCCGGCACGGTGCGCGCGCCGGCAGCGGCGGCGCTATCGCGGGCGTCGCCCTTCAGCCGTCCCATATGGGCGGTCGGGCCGAACGGCGGGTTGGCCAGCGGCGGCACCCGCGTCGGGTTGGTGGCGATCAGGCCGACCTCGCGCTCGTTCCACTTCTCCAGCAGCGGCTTGGATGGCAGGCAGCCGATCAGCCCCGGATGGATCAAGCCTGCGAAATTCACCCCCGGCACGTGGCGCGAGGAGGTGAACATGCCGTGGAAGTCCCAGATCGATTTCTGTGCCTGGGGAAAGTGATCGGTCAGGAAACCGCCCCCGTTCTGCTTCGAGAAGAAACCGTTGAAGCCCCAGTTGTTGTGCGGGAAGGCGCCGATGTCGAGGAAATCCACCACCAGCAGGTCGCCCGGTTCGGCGCCCTCGACCTCGATCGGGCCGGAAAGGAAATGCACGATCGACAGGTCGATGTCGCGCACGTCGGCGGCGCTCTCGTCGTTCTTGATGAAACCGCCGGTCCAGTCGTAGCACTCGACGATGAACTCGTCGCCGGGCTTGACCGTCGCCACCATGGGGATGTCGGGGTGCCAGCGATTGTGGATCATATCGTTCTCGTAAGCGGACTGCGAGAGGTCCACGGTGATGAGCTTGTCGGGCATGTCGTCTCCGATCGGTTTGATGGATGAAGGCTAGACGGCGAGGAACCGGGCGATCTTGTCCTCGTCGATGTCGGCGCGGCTTTCTTCGTGCACGAACCGGCCGTTCTCGATCACGAACACGCGGTCGGCGATGGCCAGCGCGAAGCTCAGCACCTGCTCCGAGACCACGATCGACAGGCCGCGAACATCTCGGATATGGCGCAGCGTGCGGGCGAGGTCACGGATGATCGAGGGCTGGATGCCCTCGGTCGGCTCGTCGAGCAGCAGCACGCGGGGCTCGGTCGCCAGCGCCCGGGC
>JANXRT010000120.1 GCA_025356735.1 Acetobacteraceae bacterium
GGCGAGCACGAGGAGGCTGGCGCCATCTACAGCCAGATGCTGCAGGAGGAGCCGGAGAATCCCGACGCCTGGGCCGGGCTGATCCGCGCCCTGATGGCGCTCGACCAGGAGGATCAGGCCAACGAGGCGCTGGCCCAGGTGCCGGAAAAGATCGCCGACCATGTCGAGATCACCGGAGTGCGCAGCGCCCTGGCCCTGGCCGCTGAGGGCCGCGCGGCGCGCGGCCAGCTTGATGCCTTGCAGGCCCGGCTGGTGGCCGATCCGGCCGACCACCAGGCGCGCTACGAGCTGGCGACCGCGTTCAACGCGATGGAGGACCGGGAAGCCGCTTCCGAGGCGCTGCTGGAAATCCTTCGGCGCCAGCGCGGCTGGAACGAGGGCGCAGCGCGCTTGCAGCTGCTCAAGTTCTTCGAGGCCTGGGGACTGGACGACCCGGCGACGATGGCCGCCCGGCGCAAGCTGTCGGCACTTCTGTTCAGCTGAACCCTGCGAGAAACCTTGTCAGATGGGGGCTACTGATTGAGCGATTTCCATCCGCGGCCTGACTCCCTGCCCGGCATCTTTCCGGTGTTTCCGCTGGCTGGCACCTTGTTGTTGCCGCGCGGGAAGTTGCCGCTAACCATTTTCGAGCCGCGCTACGTGGCGATGGTCGAGGATGCGCTGGGTTATGGCCGCATGCTGGGAATGGTGCAGCCGGACGGCCACGTCAAACGTGGCGCCACCGAGCCCGATCTGTTTCGGATCGGCTGCCTCGGCCGCATCTCCTCCTTCGCCGAGACCGATGAGGGGCATTTCGGCATCACCCTGACTGGGGTGATCCGGTTCCGCATCACCGAAGAGGTGGCGGCCGGCCGGGGCTACCGCCGGGTGCATGGCGACGTGTCGGAATACCTCGACGACCTTGATCTGACCGAGCGGCCGCCGGGCGTCGATCGGGCGACGTTGTTCGCGGCGTTGCGCGAGTATTTCAACCGGCGCGGTATCGACGCCAACTGGGACACCATTCGGGCCTTGCCGGAACCTGCCCTTGGCACCACCCTGGCCATGGTTTGCCCGTTCGAGCCGGTCGAGAAGCAGGCGCTGCTGGAAGCCAGGACTGCGTCAGAGCGAGACCGTACTCTGCTGGCATTGCTCCACATGGCGGCGATGGATAACGATGACGGCGGCGGACGGCCGGCGAGCTGATCGGAACCTGGAATGAGCGACACCGAACCCGCGACAAGCGATGTCTCGATGCCAACCGACCGGGCGTCGGCGCCGATCGATCCGCGGCTGCTCGAGATACTGGTCTGTCCGATTACCAAAGGGCCGCTCGAATACGACCGCGCGGCTGGCGAGCTGATCAGCCGGCGGGCCGGGCTGGCGTTCCCGGTGCGCGACGGCATCCCAATCATGCTGCCGGAGGAAGCCCGGACGCTGGAGCCGTGATCGCGGCTGTCGGCGTGGCCGCGACTGAAATTCGGCTCGACCGCGCCGCGCGCATTCTGCACGTCACCTTCGACGATCTGTCCACGGCGGCTTTGGCCGCCGAGTACCTCCGGGTGGAAAGCCCCAGCGCCGAGGTCCAGGGCCACGGCCGGGACACGAAGAAAACAGTTGGCGGCAAAGACGGCGTAGGCATCACGGCGGTCGAGCCGGTCGGCAACTACGCCGTGCGGCTGGTGTTCGACGATGGCCACGACACCGGCATCTTCACCTGGAACTATCTCTTCGAACTTGGCCGCGAGCACAAATCGCGCTGGGCCGGCTACCTGGCCGCCCTGGCCGCTAACGGCCTGGCGCGATGATGGAACATGATCCGCGTATCCTGACCATCAACGGCCACGACCACGAAATCCGATCGGCTCCGGCGACGCCGCTGATCGACGTGCTGCGCAACGAACTTGGCCTGACCGGAACACGCTACGGCTGCGGCCTGGAGCAGTGCGGCAGCTGCCTGGTGCTGGAAGGCGGCGTTGCGAAATATGCCTGCACGCGCGAGGTTGGCGACGTCCGCGCCGGAATAACCACGGTCGAGGGGCTGGCCGGCGATCCGCTGATTGCGGCGTTCGTCGCACACCAGGCCGGCCAATGCGGCTACTGCCTGTCGGGCATCCTGATCGCCGCCCGCGGCTTGCTGAACCGCAACCCGCACCCGACGCGCGCCGAGATCGTCGCGGCGCTGGACGGCAATCTATGCCGCTGCGGCAGCCATGTTCGGATCCTGCGCGCCGTGACCGAGGTCGCGATGGCGGGAGCGAAGAATTGAGCATGACCCTGCCGCTCAGCGTCGTGAACAACAGGCGGCTTGACCGGTGGGTGCGGTTCGGCGCGGATCGGCGCGTGCATCTGGCGGTCGGCAAGGTCGAGTTGGGGCAAGGGATACTGACGGCCCTTTCGCAGATTGCCGCCGAGGAGCTGGATGTCGGGTTTTCCCGGATCGCCATCGTCGCCGGTGATACCGATATGGCGCCGGACGAGGGCTCCACCGCCAGCAGCCAGTCGATCGAGGTTTCGGGCGCGTCGGTGCGGCTGGTGATGGCGGAGGTGCGGGCGCGCGTGCTCGCCCGGCTGGCGCGGCGGCTGAACTGCAACCCGGCCGAGCTTGACATCGAGGACGGCGTGTTCAGCCGCCTCGGCGAGCCGACCGAATTCGACTACTGGAATTTCGTCAGGCCAGAGGACCTCGACGCCGAAGCGACCGGCGATGCCGCACCGAAGCCGCCGGCTGCCTACCGGATCGTCGGCCAGCCGGTGCACCGCATCGACCTGCCGGAGAAACTGGCGGGTGCCGGCTTCGTGCATGATCTGCACCGGCCGGGAATGCTGCACGCCCGCATCCTGCGCCAGCCCGGCCGCGGCGCCATGCTAGCCACCCTCGACGAGGCCGCGATCCGCCGGCAGGCCGGCGGCGAGTTCCGCCTGGTGCGGCTCGGCAATTTCGTGGCGTTCGTCGCCGAGAGCGAAACCGTGGTGCAGCGCGCCGCTACGGCCGCGCCGGCGCATGCGGTGTGGCAGCATGCAAGAAGCTTTGCGCCGGCGCTTGCGGAGGCCGCCGCGTTGCGCGACCTGCCACAGGAGCGGCGAGCCTACGGCGATGCCGAAACCCCGCCGCCGGAAGGTGCCGCGGTCGTCACCGCCAGCTACTCGCGCCCCTATGTCGCCCACGCGGCGATCGGGCCCTCCTGCGCCGTGGCGGAATGCCGCGACGGGCAGATGGAAGTCTGGAGCCACACCCAGGGCGTCTATCCGCTGCGCGCCGCGCTGGCCTCGGCGCTCGGCATGGCACAGGACAAGATCACCGTTCACCACGCCCAGGGCCCTGGATGCTACGGCCACAACGGCGCCGACGACGTGGCCCTCGATGCCGCGATCCTGGCGCGCGAGATTCCGGGCGTTTCGATCCGGGTGCAGTGGCGGCGGGAGGACGAGTTCGCCTACGAGCCGGTCAGCACCGCGCAACTGGTCAATCTGCGCGCGGTGCTCGACGGCCAGGGTCGCCCGATCGACTGGACCGCGGAAATCTGGGCGGCGCCGCATGTTGGCCGAACACCGAACGGCGGCGTCATGCTGGCTCTGGAGGCGCTGCCCGGCATGCCGCCGGAACGCCGTGCCAGCGACCCGCCCGAAGCCGCCGGCGGCGGCGGCACACGCAACGCCATCCCGCTCTACGACATCCCGGCTACCCGTATCCTCCATCATTTCATCACGGCAACGCCGATCCGCACCTCCTCGCTGCGCGGCCTCGGTGCACTCCCCAACGTGTTCGCCCTGGAGGGCTTCATCGACGAGCTGGCCCTGCGCGCCGGCGAGGACCCGGTCGCGTACCGCCTCACCCTGATGTCCGAGCCGCGCGCCCGCCGGGTGATCGAACGCGCCGCGGCGATGGCCGGTTGGGCGCCGCCGCGCCCGTCAGGCACCGGGCGCGGCAAGGGGATCGCCTTCGCGCGCTACAAGAACCGCGCCGCCTATGCCTGCGTGGTCGCCGAGGTGGAGGTTGACCGCGAGGTTCGGCTGATCCGGCTGTGGTGCGCGGCCGATGGCGGGCTGATCATCAACCCCGACGGTGCACGCAACCAGATCGAGGGCGGCATCCTGCACGGCGCCGGCATGGCGCTGAAGGAGCAGGTCCGGCTCGGCCCGGATGGCGTCGAGTCGACGGATTGGGACAGCTATCCGATCCTGCGCTTTTCCGAGGTGCCGGAAATCGA
>JANXRT010000128.1 GCA_025356735.1 Acetobacteraceae bacterium
ACCAGGTCCTCATGGCCTATTACGTCGGCACCTTCACCACGGGCACGAAATTCCAATTGGAGAAACCCGGCCTTGGCTGGAAAACCGATACCACAATCCTCGGCCCCGAAGCCGCCCAGCCCACCACGTGCAAGATGAAGCGGCCGATAGCGTAGCAAGGCCGGGCTCTCTCTGCGGGCATTCCAATTGCCGAAGGTGGCAATCGAAACCTTTGCCCGCTCCGCCCAGACCCGCCAGGAGACGAACCCCGCTTCCAGGCAAATTGGCACCGGAAGCGGGGACGCGAAGTTCAGCGGCGGCGGCGTGCCGCGGCGAGGCCGAGCAGGCCACTGCCGAGCAGCGCCAGGCTGACCGGCTCTGGAACCGCGGTCGCGCTGTTGAACTCAAGGAAGTCGATGGCGCTGGCGTTATTGCCGCCGCCGGGCGCCACGACGATGCGATCGAACAGGCTGCCGGTAAAGCCCGTAAACATCCCGTCATACTGGGTGGTGAAGGCGGCAGTCTCGACCAGCGTGGTACCAAGATAGCTTGTCAGCGTGGAGGTGCCGGGATTGGTCACGAATGCGAACACCGCGTCGCTGACGGGGACCGTAAAATCGATCTCGAATGTTGGGCCGCACGTGCAGTTGCTGTTGAAGTCGGTCAGTGAATTGCCGACGACGTTCGGGTATTGGCCGTTGTAAACGCTGGTCTGCCACGTCCCGATGAAGCTGGCGCCGAGCCCGGCATACTGGTTCGTGACCGCGGTGCCTTCGGCGAGGCCAAGCTCCTCGAAAGTGATCGTATTGGTTGGAGCAACCAGGCCGGTAGGCGACTGGTAGGGAGTGGCCTGCGCGTATGACGCGAACAGCGCCGCGGCAAGAGCGAGAGGAGCGGCAAACGAGAGTTTCATGCTGGAAGAACTTTCTAAAAGAATTGAGCAAAGCGTCGAAAAATTTCGATACAACCTTTGCATATGTTTTAGATGCAATTGCTATGCCAAATGTTAAACTACTGAAATTATTGATATAAATAAAGGGACGAAAGCGGCTTGTAAAATTTTACGACAAATACTTTAAATTTCCGGCGTAAGCCTTCAGGCACAGGACTTGCCCCCACAGCTTTGCCGCCCGCCTCCTCGGCGCGCCACGCATCCCGTGCCGCTCTGCTGCTAGCTCGTCCAACCCAGACCTCTGCGCGCTCATCACCTGCTCCCCGTTTAAGAGCAGCGTGGCGTCAAGCAGCTCTGCCGCCGCGGCCCTGTCTTTGGCTTCGAACTGGCCCATCCATCGCTGTCCGCCGAGTGACCGGCGATGTGTTCGCTGCTCTGACGCGGTTGTCGCGCTCCCGGCCGACGTCGGGACGCACCTCTCCTGTCGGTGGTCTGCCCGGTTGGTGATGCCATCGTCGCTCAACATCGTGCTGGTGGCGACGGACGCAGCGCCGTGATTGCGTCGAGTATCTGCTGAAATAACCCGCGCGAGACCATGACCTCGGCCATCTGGAACGTGGTCAAGTACCCGTGCCGAACGATCTTTGCGCCAATCTTGACCAGCCGGTCGGGCAACGTCGTCATTGACCAATGGCTGACCGCCTCGGGCAAGGTCAGGGTGCGGAGGAAGTTGGCGAGGTTGTAGGCCAGAGCGTGCAGTTGCAGTCGCACCGCGTTGGCGGCGAAGCGGCGACAGGACAGGCGGGTCCAGACGATCGCGTTCTTCCCCTCCCTGATGCACGGCTCCGCCGTGCCGCGCTGGTTGCAGAAGGCGACCACACGCTCGGCTGGACGGGTCATGTTGGTGACGATGAATCCGACACGCGGGTACAACTCGCCAGGATGCCATTCCACCTTGGCGACCACGCGGCGTGGCTTACTCCACGATCCGGCCCGATAGCTGAAGCTGGCGTGATAGCGCCGCACCTCATGTGGCGGGCGTCCGACCGGGCGCTTCAGCAGCCAGCCGATCCGATCCTGCAGGACCGCGTTGGCCGGAAGCCGGATCGTATATTTGTAGCCCTCGGCTTCCAGGAACTCATAGATGCCTGGATTGACGTAGGCGGCATTTCCCCGGAAATACCGCCGCTGCACATTCTGCCGGTAACGCGCCACCACGGGTTCCAGAACGTCGCGCCAGTCGGCGGCGCTGTGGGCGTTGCCTGGGCGGAGGCTAGACCGTTCCAGATCGCCGAACTGATTGAACACGAACAGCGGACGAAGTGCCCATTGTAGGCGCTACCTTCCTGAGCGCCGTGCGTCTCGCTGACGCTGCTGTCCATGTCCAGCACGATGGTCGTCTGTGGCGGCCGCGCATGCACCCGGTCGATCCAGGCGCCCGACAGATCGGCCAGCGCCGCGAGGTCGGCTTCACTGGTCAGCCACCCGGTCTCAAAACGGCCCATCTGGCTGGTCGAGGCGGCCTGACGATCCAGGCCGGTGCGATCCACCACGGCACGCATCGCGGGATCATGAGCGAGACGATCGGCGTCGTTCACGTCTTCATACCCGGCGAGACGGCCAAACACGGATTGGCGGAACAGCCCGGTCAGCATGTGCCGGGTGTTCTTGCCGCGGCGGCATTCCGACAGCGCCGCCCCCGCGATGTCGGTCAGCCCGAGCGCGTCGTCCAACTCACGGTATGCGAGCAATCCGGCGTCGGAGGTGATCCGGCTGGCGTGGAATTCCAGCGTCAGGCGGCGGTCGAAATCGACCCGCAGAGACCCGTCATCAGCTTTACCCGCTGGGTGTTCCATCCTCGCGATTGCAATCCCGGGGTAACCCTCTGATTTTTATTACTGATTCGGCGCGGGAGTACAAGAAAAAACGATGTCATCCGGGAAATCCGGGATTAAGCCTAAAGCTGTGCTTCCTACTTCTGAGCGTCCAGCACCTCAGTGAACAAATCCAGCAACCTCCCCCCAAACGCCTGCATATTAGCCACCCGATCCCCGCTACCGGTCTCCAGCGTGATCACCCGCTCCACCGCCCCAACCACCGCCAAACAGCTATGCCCAGCCGCATCGCCATACGAATTCCCCATGGGCCCCGCGGCCCCGGTCTCCGCAATCCCCCAGGTCGCATTCAGCCGATGCCGCGCCGTCCTGGCCAGCAACCGCGCATAAGGCTCCGAGGACGAACGAACCCCCTCCATCTCGGCATTGGTGATCCCCAGCAGCGCCGTCCGCGCGATCCGCGTGTAGATCACCCCGCCGCCCTGGAAAAACACGCTCGCCCCCGGCACGCTCAGCAGCGCCGCGGAAATCAGCCCCCCGGCCGAGGACTCGACGACCGCCACGGTCTCCCCCCGCGCCTTGAGCAAAGCCCCGATCTTTTCCGCCCGAGCCAACAAATCCTGCATCGACCAACCTCCGACTTTCAAAGCCCACGCTGCGCCACGCCGGCTACCCGATCAACCCGCCTCGGCCCATTCGTGCCACCAGGCCGCCGCGAAGCCCTGGTGGCTCCCCACCTGCCGGCATTCGGCGATCACGAGAATGTTGACTATGCAATTCAACCTCAATCACGTAATCATGCGACATGTGGCGATCGAAACGAAATCTATCCGACACCTCACGCGATCCTCCGGCACATCCCAGTCCATTTAAGCTTACCAACGGATAATCAGGCCAAAATTCCAGCAACGCGGCGTTTTTCAAACAAAGGTCCATCCACATGGCAATACTCACGGTCGGCGCCGGCATGCAGTACAGCCGCATCGGCGATGCCGTCCTCGCCTCCCATGACGGCGACGTGCTCCAGGTCCAGGCCGGCACCTACGTCAACGATTTCGCCACCATCAACACCAAGATCACCATCATGGGCATCGGCGGCATGGTCCACCTGCTCGCTACCCAGCCGCCGCCCGACGGCAAGGCCATCTTCACCACCAACACCGACGTCACCCTCGATCACCTGGAGTTCTCGGGCGCCAAGGTCGCCGACGGCAACGGTGCCGGCGTCCGTTTCCAGGCTGGCAACCTGACCATCACCGACAGCTACTTCCACAACAACCAGGACGGCATCCTCGGCGGCACCGGCGGCATCGGCACCATCACCATCCGGCGCAGCGAATTCGCCCATAACGGCGTCGGCGACGGCTACACCCACAACATCTACATCGGCGACATCGCCAGCCTGGTGATCGACCAGAGCTACTTCCACGATGCGGTGGTCGGACACGAGATCAAGAGCCGGGCCGAGCAAACCACCATCACCAACAGCCGCATCCAGGACGGGCCCGCCGGCACCGCCAGCTACAGCATCGACCTGCCCAACGGCGGCGCCGCGCTGATCCAGAACAACGTGATCGAGCAGGGGCCGCTGTCGCAGAACCCGGCGATGATCGCCTTCGGCGAGGAAGGCGGCCTGCACGCCAACACGAACCTGCGGGTCATCGGCAACACGATCCTGAACGACCTTCCCTCCCGCTCCGCCTCGGCGGTGTGGAACGCGACCGGCATCAACGCGACCGTGACCGGCAACGCGATCTACGGGCTGCCGGCATCCCAGCTCGTGCGCGGCCCGGCCACGGTGTCGGGCAGCACGACGCTGGCGTCCGAGCCGCCGCTGGTCACCACCTCCCCCTGGGCGCCGGCGAACCTCCCGGCCATCGCCGAACTCGCGGTCAGCGTCTCCGAGGATGCGTGGCAGGGCGATGCCCAGTTCACCATCCGCGTCGACGGGCACCAGATCGGCAACGCCCACACCGCCACGGCCTCCCACGCGCTCGGCCAGTCCCAGGTTTTCGCCGTTGACACGACGCTGGCCGCCGGCCCGCATAACGTCGAAATAAGCTTCATCAACGACGCCTGGGGCGGCACCCCCGGCACCGACCGCAACCTTTATCTCACCGGCGCCACCATCGACGGCAACTCCGTCGCCGGCGCCACCGCCACGCTGTATTCGAACGGAACCGCATCGTTCGCGGCGGTCGCCAACCCCACGCCCGCGGTGGCGCCAGGCACGCTGACGCTGAGCCTGTCCGAGGATGCCTGGCAGGGCGACGCCCAGTTCACGATCAGCGTGGACGGCCAGCAGCGCGGCGGCACCTACACCGCCACCGCGTCGCACGCCGCCGGGCAGTCGCAGCTCATCACCATCGCCGGCATCGTCGAGACCCTCACCCCGCACGACATCGCTGTCTCCTTCATCAACGACGCCTGGGGCGGAAGCCCCGCCACCGACCGCAACCTGTATGTCGACAGCATCCAGTTCGACCGCCAGGCCGTGGCCGGCGGCTCGGCGACGCTGTTCTCGAACGGCACCCAGCATTTCACCGCCATCGTTCCGGCCAACTGGACCGGCTGACACGCCTTGGCCGCGGCCACCGCGCGGTCCATCATGCCCTCCAAAGCAACGGAGGAAACAAGATGGCCGAACGAGTAGCGGTGGTGACCGGTGCCGGCAGCGGCGTCGGGCGGGCGTCCGCCCTGGCGCTGCTGAACAACGGCTACCAGGTCGCCCTGGCCGGCCGCCGGCGCGACGCGCTGGCCGAAACCGCCGCCATGGCGAAACGGGGCAGATCCCTGGTGGTGCCGACCGACGTCACCGATCCCGCCGCCGTCGAGGCGCTGTTCGCCGCGACAAAAGCCGAGTTCGGCCATCTCGACGTGCTGTTCAACAACGCCGGCGGCAACGTCCCCGCCACCAACTTCGGCGATTTCACCTACGAGCAATGGAAGTTCGTGGTTGAGGTCAACCTCAACGGCATGTTCCTGTGCGCCAGCGCCGCCTTCCGCATGATGCGCGACCAGTCGCCGCAGGGCGGCCGGATCATCAACAACGGCTCGATCTCGGCGCACGCGCCGCGCCCCGGCTCCGTCGCCTACACCGCCACCAAGCACGCCGTCACCGGCCTGACCAAGAGCATCGCCCTCGACGGCCGCAACTTCGACATCCAGTGCGGCCAGATCGACATCGGCAACGCCGAAACCCCGATGACCGCGCGCATGGCCAACGGCGTGCCGCAGGCCGACGGCAGCGTGCGGATCGAGCCGCGGATGGATGCCAACAACGTCGGCAACTCCGTCCTGCTGATGGCCAATTTGACGCCCGACGCCAACATCCAGTTCCTGATGGTGGCGGCGCATCGGATGCCGTTCATCGGCCGAGGCTGACCCTCACGACCTTGGCGGCCCGCGCACCCTCCAGCCACGCGCCGCCAAGGGTGCCGGCCAGGCCATCGGTGTTGGCGGCCTCTCCGGTCAGGATCAGCCGCCCCCCGGCCAACGGCGTTCGCAGCGCCTCCCGCGCCGCGGCCGCGCCCGGGCGGGCGTAGGCATACGCGCCCCGGAACAGCGCATCGCGGCCCCATTGCGTCACCACGCCGACACAAGGCGCGAACAACGCATCCATCCGCCCGCCGAACAAACCTCGGAGATAATCCCGCACGAACTCGATCGCCGCCGCATCCCCTGCCCGGGTCAGCTCCCACGCCAGGTCGCCGCCGATCCAGGCCGACATGAAAGCCTCCCCGCGCGGCCAGAACGAACAGATGATCGCCGGATCGCCCGTCCGCCATTGCCGATCGACCGAGGCGTTCTCCGGCAGGTCCAGCCGGTCCGTCCCGGTCGCCGGCAGCGCCACCTTCAGCGCCAGCCCCATCGGCACTCCGGCGATCGCCTCGCCCACTTGCACCGGCAACGCCGGATCGAACCGTATCCCGCCGCCCGCCAGCACGCCGGTCGAAACCGTGACGATGCAGGCGCGCGCCGCAATCTCGCCCGCATCCGTCTCGACGACGCAGCCCGGCCCATCCCACCGAACCCGGCTCACCGCCGCGCGCAACCTGATGTCCAGCCCAACCCCCAGCCGCCGCGCGACGAACGCGCCGATGCCGCCCGCGACCCGCTTGTTGCTGCCCGGCAGAACGTTGCGCTTCCAGTCTCGCAGGCTGTATTTCTCGGCATTCACCGCGCAGATGATCGGCCCCTCCCAGGTCTCGATCGAAAGCGCCCACGGATCGTCGGGGATCGACCGCGCCACGTCCGCCAGGCACCCGTCCGGCCCGCCCATCCCCAGCATCCGGTCCGCCGCCCGGTAAAATCTGTCCGTCGCCCCCTCATACGAGGCAAGCTCCGCCGCCGTTGCCGGCCGGTCACCAACGAACGTCCGCTCATGCCGGTGCCCGTCGCTGTCGATCAGCCGCTCCCCGGCCGCGCGCGCGATCGGCACCAGCGGATTGGTTTCCGACGAATGCAGCCAGATCGCGCCATGATCCAGCCACTCGCCCCCCAGCACCGGCTCGACGACGGTATAGGCTCGCCCACCGATCCGCCCCGCGGCTTCCAGCACGACGACATCCAGCCCGACCGCACGCAGCGCTGACGCCGCCGACATCCCGGCCACCC
>JANXRT010000173.1 GCA_025356735.1 Acetobacteraceae bacterium
GGCCAGCGCGACCACGGGGCACGAGCCGCCGGGCACCGTGGCGCACGAGGCCAGCCCAAGCAGGCCGAGCACGGCGCCCGCGAGCAGCAGGCGCATGCCGGCGCCTACGGTCTTGGCGCGGCGATCGCGGCCGGTTCCGGGCGGGCGCGCAGCAGGTCGCGTATTTCGGTCAGCAGCACCTCCTGCGCCGCGGTCGGCGGCGGCGCGTTGTCGGCGAGCTTGATCCGCGACAGCGCCTTGACCAGCCAGAACACGACGAAGGCGACGATGACGAACTGGATGATGGCGTTGAGGAACAGGCCGATGTTCAGCGTCGCGGCACCCACCGCCTTGGCGGCATCGACCGAGGGATACCTCTTGCCGTCCAGAGCCACGAAGACGTTGCTGAAATCGACCCCGCCGATCAGCAGGCCGATGATCGGGTTGAAGATGTCCTTGACCAGGCTGCTGACCACGCCGGTGAAGGCGGCGCCGATGATGATGCCGACCGCGAGGTCGACCACGCTGCCACGCACGATGAAGGCGCGGAAATCGGAAACCCAGGTCGGCACGCGCGGCATGTGAACAGGCGACTGCATGGATAGATATTTCCTTGTGCCGGAGGCAGGAAAGCATGGGACTCTGCCCCAAACCCCGCCGGGGTAGCGCCCCGGGGCGCATCCGTAGGTAGAGGGGTTCAAAGGGGCGATGGCCCTTTTGCGGGGTTTGGGGCAGAGCCCGAAGCTTTCTGCCTACGGCGTAAGAAGGCATCACGCGCACAGGCGCATGAGTTTCCGCACGTCCAGGCCGGCGATTGCTGCGACCAGGCTGGCGGAGCGGTTGGCGCCGAGCACCGGTTCAGCCAGGGCAAGAAATTTCTGTTCAAGCCGCCGTCCTTGCTCGGCAATGTCGGCCGCCGGTATGCCGGCATCGTGGCGCGCGGTCAGGGTGCGCCCATCGGTCAAATGCAGGTCGACCTCGGCGATGGTCGTCGACCAGCCAGACTGGAAATCAAGTTCAACCTTGTCGCGCAGCCGCGCCAGCGCGGGATCGTTGGCGTTGGCGTCGGAAAAGGTATCGAGCCGGCTGGTGTCCACGCCCGATAGCGCCATAGCGACGGTCAGCCGGTGGCTGAACTTGGCCTCGAGGCCCGTTGCCGGCGACAGAATGTTGCACACTCGGCTGGTCGCCTGATCAACCCGCAGCCGGATGATTTCGACATGATCGAGCGCCATGCCGGGCTGGTGCAGCTTGCGGGCGGCCTCAATCGGGCCATGGGTCAGGTAGCAGGCCGCATGGTACTTGAACAGGTTTCCGCGCAGGTAAAGCCGCTCCGGCTCCATCAGCGCCTGTTCGGGGTAGAAGTCGGGGCTGTGGGTGGCGCAAAAGCCCTGGTCGCATTCGAGCACGTCGTGCCGCGACGTGAAGCCCCGGCTGGCCAGCCGGGCGGCGAGCAGCCCGTGATAGGCGGCGGTGCCGGCATGGAAGGGCTTGCACATGCTGCCGAACATCGATTTCAACCCCGCCGCCTGGGTGCCGGCGATGCCGAGCGCGGTGCAGCATGCATCCTCGTCCAGGCCCATCAGGTGCGCGCAGGCCATTGCCGCGCCGAAGCTGCCGATAGTCCCGGTGGCGTGAAAGCCGAGCCCATCATAGTGGCCGGGCGCGATTGCGCGCCCGATCCGGCATTGCAGCTCGTAGCCGGCGACGAAGGCTGCCAGAACTGCGTCGCCGGCGGCACCGGTTTCCTCGGCCAGCGCCAGCAGCGCCGGCAGGATGGCGACCGAGGGGTGGCCGGGCATCGCCAGGTTAACGTCGTCGAAATCGAGCGCGTGACCGGCGGCGCCGTTCAGCAGCGCCGCCGACAGGGCCGGCAGCCGGATGCCATGGCCGATCACCGTCGCCGCCTCCTGGCCGCCCTGTCCGGCGAACTCGGCCGCCAGGATTTTCGACAGCGGCTCGGCGGCGCCGGGTAGGGCGCAGGCGATGGTGTCGAGGATGCACTGCCTCGCCAGTTCGCGAGCCTCGTCGGTCAGCGTTTCGGGGCGCACAGCCAATGCTCGCGCCACCAGCGCGCGGGTCAGGCCGAGCCCAGCCGCGGTGGCCGTGATGCTGGAAATCTGGTTCATCTCAACGTCCCTTGAAAACCGGCTTGCGTTTTTCGTTGAACGCCAGCACGCCCTCGCGCCGGTCCTCGGTCGGGACCATGCGATTATAGGCCTCGATCTCGAACATCATGGCGCTGGGAAGATCCATGTTGAGGCCGTAATTGACCGACTGCTTGATCTGCCGGGTCGAGATCGGCGCGTTGCCGGCGATCGTCGCCGCGGTCTCCAGCGCCTCGGCAAGCAGTGTTTCGGGTGCGCAAAGCCGGTTGACCATGCCCCATTCCCGCGCCTGTTCGGCCGTGAACGGCTTCCCGGTCAGCAGGATTTCCTTGGCCCGGCGTGGCCCAACGGCGCGGGGCAGGGTCTGGGTGCCGCCCGCACCGGGCATGATGCCGAGCGTGACCTCAGTCAATGCGAATCGGGCGGTGGTGGCGGCGTAGATGAAGTCGGCGCACAGCGCCATCTCCATGCCGCCGGCGAAGGCGGCGCCGTTGACCGCGGCGATCATCGGCACCGTGCAGCCGATCATCGCGCGGATGGCGCGCTCGAACAGCAAGTGCTGCGTCTGCCATTGCGCGTCGGTCATGCCGTTGCGCTCCTTAAGATCGCCGCCGGCGCAGAAGATGCGGGATCCCGCGCCGGTCAGCACGACGCAGCGGAATTTCGTCGGATCGGCGTTGATGCCGTCGAACAAGGCGAGCAGATCGTGGCCCATCTGGGTGTTCAGCGCATTGCCCGATTGCGGCCGGTTGAGCGTCACCAGCAGGGTGTATGGGGCTGGCTCCTCGATCACCAAGGTCTCATAGGTCGCCAAGTCGCTGCCCCCGTTGCCTGATCGCGGCGAAGCTAACGGGCGGGTTTTGCCCGGTCAAACGGCCCTCGATGCCATTCGCGGTCCCAGCCACTATGGCGACGGCCGACGTTCGCGCATAATGCGGCCAAGCGGGCCCGGGACCGCCACGCCGTCCGCCCGCAGCTCTATCCCGGATTGCAACCAACCGGAGCACGCCATGGCAATATTGGAGCGGATCAAAACGCCGCCCGGCACCGACCGGCGCTCGGTGCTGCTGCGCAGCCCGCTGTTCCAGGCGATGACCGAGGACGAACTCGACGCGACGCTGAAATTCGCGGTGGAACGGCACTGGACAAAGAACGCCTCGATCTTCCAGAAGGGCGATGACGGCTCCTCCCTGATGGCCGTGCTGAAGGGCCGGGTGAAGATCAGCGCGGTGTCGTCCGAGGGCAAGGAGGTCACGCTCAACGTCATCGCACCCGGCAACATCTTCGGCGAGATCGCGCTGCTCGACGGCAACCCGCGCAGCGCCGACGCGACGGCACTCGACGATGCCGTGCTGTTGGTGGTCGATCGCCGCCACTTCCTGCCGTTCGTGCGGGCCAACGGCGACCTTTATCTGCGGCTGCTGGCGGTGCTGTGCGAGCGGCTGCGGCGGACCAGCATGGCGTTGGAGGACCTGGCATTGTTCGACCTGCCGGCGCGGCTGGCCCGGTTGATACTGAAGATGGCCGAGGATTACGGCCGTCCGGCGGCCGGCGGCGTGCGCATCGACATGAAGATGTCGCAGCGCGACATCAGCACCCTGGTCGCCTCGACCCGCGAGAGCGTTAACAAGCAGCTTCAGCTGTGGCGCCGCAGCGGGGTGCTAGAGCTTGACGCCGGCTATATCGTGCTCCGCCGGTCGGCCGACCTGCGCGCGCTGGTGGCCTAGCCTGGGCCGCAAGCTCGCCTTGCTGCTGGTTCTGTTACTGCTGCACGCAACGTCGGCAATCGCCGCGGAAAGCCGGTTCTTCACCACCACGGACGGGGTCCGGCTGCACTATATCGAGGCCGGGCCGCCAGGCGCCGACACCATCGTGTTCGTGCCCGGCTGGACCATGCCGGCCTGGATATGGAGCCGGCAGGTCGAGGCCTTCTCGGCGACCCGCCACGTCATCGCCTTCGATCCGCGCGGCCAGGGCCTGTCCGACATTCCCCGTACCGGCTACGACCACAACCGCCGCGGCCACGACCTCGGCGAGCTGATCGACCGGGTCGGGGCCCGGCCGGTGGTGATGGTCGCATGGTCGCTCGGCGTGCTCGACACCCTGGCCTACATCCACAACAGCGGTGACGCCCGCGTCGCCGGCCTGGTTCTGGTCGACAACTCGGTCGGCGAGGACCCGGCGCCGGTCGCATCCTTGCCCGGCCCGAACCGAAGACCGCCACCGCACGGCGTGTTCATGAGCCGGTTCGTACCGGCGATGTTCCACGCGCCGCAGACCGTGGCATGGCTGGACCGGCTGCTGGTCGCCTGCATGCGCGTGCCCGAGGCGGCGGCGCGCGCGCTGCTGGCCTATCCGGTGCCGCGGACCTATTGGCGGGACGCGATCTATTCCACCGCCCGTCCGATCCTGTATGTGGTGCGGCCGCGATTGGCGGGGCAGGCGGAGAACCTGGTGAAGAAGCATCCATCGGCCGAGAGCGTGGTCTTCGACACCGCCGGCCACGCGCTGTTCGTCGACGAACCGGTGCGCTTCGACGCGGTGGTGGCCGACTTTATCCGCCGCCGGGTGTGGCGATGAGCCTGAAGCGGGGGATCTCGCTATGGCCGCTGTTCCTGGTCTCGGCTGGCGCGGTCGGCATGGAGATCGCGCTGACGCGCTACTTCGCGGTCGCGAAGTGGTCCGAATACGGCTACTGGGTGATCTCCATCGTGATGGTCGGCTTTGCCCTTAGCGGCGTCGTGCTGGCGCTGTTCCGTGATGCTTTCGTGCGTCACGGCGACCGGCTGCAGATGCTGTTGCCGGCGATCCTGGTGCTGACCGGGGCGGCCGGATTTTACCTGACCACGATCAACCCGTTCAATCCGCTGCAGCTGCAGAACCAGGCGACGTGGTGGCCGCAGATCGAGAACATCGCGCTTTATTACGTCTGCCTGCTGCCGTTCTTCTTCGCCGCCGGCCTGTATGTCTCGCTCAGCTTCGTGCTCAACGACCGCGAGGTCGGCCGCGTCTATGGCTACGACCTGACCGGGGCCGGGGCAGGGGCCGCCCTGGTGCTGGCGCTGATGTACGCGCTGCATCCGTTCCGGCTGGTGCCCGCCCTGCTGGTGCCGATC
>JANXRT010000188.1 GCA_025356735.1 Acetobacteraceae bacterium
CCGGAAAGCATCGTGTTGGCTTGCAACGCGTGGGAGGACAGCTCGTCGAGCGGCAGGCGGCGGTGGAAATACGGATCGGCGGCGAGGCGTTGCACTTCGGCCAGCGACGATGCCTCGGTCGGGCTCCAGGACAGCACCAGCTGGGTTTCGTACTGGCCCGAAGCGACGCGCAGCGTGCCCATGACGAAGGCGTGCTCGCCGGCCGAGGGCGTGGAAAGGATGTCGCGATCGACGCCGCCGACCGAGCCCGACGCCGCCATCACCGAGATGGCGCGGCCGTCGTACTGGTCGTTGGAGGCGACGACGATGCCGTCGATCTCCTCGATCGTCATGCCGGCATCGCGCAGCGCCTGCTGGGTAACATCGTAAAGCAGCTCTTCGAGCGAACGCCGCTCGCCGCTGACGCTGGGCAGGATGGCGACGCCGACGACCCCGACGCGGTTGGCTAGGCTCATGGGTTGGTTGCTCCTTCTTGTTCGGCTGCCTCAAAGCGGCTGCGTGCCAACGGTTGCCGGGAATCCGGGGCCCGGCCGTCGATGCGGGCCGGGAACAGCGCCTGCAACGCGCCGGCGGGCGACCTGCGGACCAGGCCGCGCCCGCTCATGCGCGGCGACGACAGCGCCTCGCCGAGGTCGAGCACGGGGCTGACGCAGCAATCGTCGTCGGCGAATTCTTCCATGCATTCGGCAAGGGTAAGTTCGCCGATCCGCGCCGCGACATCGGCGATCAGCCTTGCCTGCGGCAGCGTCTCCGCCTGCCGCGGGGTCCATTCCGGCTTGCCGGCGGCATGGGAAAAAGCAGCCCAGAACTTTGGCTCGACGGCACCGACCGCGACGTGGCGGCCGTCGCGCGTGGCATAGACCTGATAATACGCGGCACCGCCGTTGAGGTAGGTGGAACGCGGCTGCGGGATCGCTCCGGTGGCGCCGTATTCGGCGATCGGGAACAGCTGCAACGGCATCGCCACATCGGCCAGGCCGATGTCGATTTCACAGCCCAGCCCATCGGCCTCACGCGCCCGCAAAGCGCCGAGGATGGCGATTACCGCAAACAGCGAGCTGGTGACATCAGCCATTGGCGGGTCATAGAAGAAGGGCTTTTCCTGCCCATTGCGGTGCAGGATGCCAGCCTGTGCCAGGTAGTTGGCATCGTGCCCGGCGGACTGAGACATCGGCCCCGCGGCACCGAAGCCGCTCAGCGAGCAGAACACCAGGCCAGGATTGATCTCTTTCAGGGTTGCATAGCCAAGCTCGAGGCGCTGCATTACGCCAGGACGAAAACCCTCCAGCAGAACATCATGACCGGCGACGTGCCGAAGAAACTCGTCGCGGGCCTCGGGCTGCTTCAAATCCATTCGAAGAACCGTCTTGCCGGCGTTGATGGCATCGTAGAACAGCGGCTCGCCGGCGGCATCGCGCGGCCCGAGCTGGCGCATTGCGTCGCCGGCCGGCGGCTCGATCTTCAGCACCTCGGCGCCCATGTCGGCCAGCAGCAGGCTGGCGAGCGGGCCGGGCAGAAACGCCGACAGATCCAGCACCTTCACGCCGCGCGCAAATTTATGGAGGCGCGACGGGATCACAGCACCGCCACCGGCGCCACCGGGCTCGCCGTGCCGCCGACGATCGGCAGCGGCGTGGCGACGAACAGGAAGATCGTGGCGCCGGCTTCGGCGAGGGGACGAAGAACCATGTTCTCCAGCAGAGGAATGCCATAGTCGCGGATCAGGCGCTGGTGCACGGGGAACAGCGTGCCCTCGGGGAATGGCAGCGCCTCGATCGCGTAGTTGTCGGCACCGACCGTGGCGACGCCGCTCTGAGCCAGCCACAGCCCGGCCTCGACATCGATGCCCGGCTCGCTGTTAAAATTTACTTTCCCGTAAAAATCCTGGCTCTCCATCCAGCCGGTGCGGATCAGCACTGCGTCGCCCTCCTGCAACGTCACGCCGGACTTCACAGCGGCGGCCTGCAACTCTGCAAGCCCGATGGGCGCGTCGGGCGAGTAGCTGCCACGGTAGCCGAACACGTCGAGCAGAACGCCACGGGTGACGATCGGCGGAATCTTATCGACTCCGCAGCGCAGCGCACGCGTCGTGCTGCGCAAGGTGTTGCCGGAGAACCCGTTATACAACTTGTCGTCGCACCAGGCGTGGCACAGTGCATCGATATGGGTGCCCATGTGCAGCGGCAGGATCAGCGTGTCCTCGGCGAACTGGAATCCGCCCGGCTGCTTGGCGCCGGCCGCATAGTCGCCGCCGTCGCGTCCCATGAAATGCTGCACCCCGGCGCGGTGGCCGGGCACCGGAAGCTGCGGCGAAATCGGCTGCGCCAGGCTGATGATTTTTCCCGATTTTACCAATGCGGCGGCAAGGCGCACGTGCTCGGCGGTGATGCGGTTCGGCGCGCCGGCTTCGTCGTCGGCACCCCACAGCCCCCAGGCTTCCTGCGCCACGGCTCAGGTCTCCGATGCAACGAGATCGGCGGCCAGCGCCTTCAGCTCGCGCCGCATCAGCTTGCCGGTGACGGTCTGGGGCAGCGCATCCAGCACCTCGAAGCGGTCCGGCACCTTGTAGCTCGACACCATCGACCGGCAATGCGCCGTGAGCTGTTCCGCCGTCGGCGTCATGCCGTCGCGCGCCATGACGAAGGCGAAGATGCGTTCGTCGCCACCCGATGCGACCCCGACGACGCCGGCCAGCGCCACGTCCGGATGCTGCATCAATATGTCCTCGACCTCGGCGGGCGAGACGTTGATGCCGGAGCGCTTGATCATCTCGGTCGAGCGGCCGAGAAAAATGAATTCCCCGGCTTGCGTGTTACGGCCGATGTCGCCGCTGGCGAACCAGCCGTCGGCGCTGAAGTTGGCCGCGTTGTGCTGCGCGCTGGAACCGGTGTAGCCGCGCATGACGTAGGGCCCGCGGACCTCGACCAGGCCCGGCCGATCGCGCCCCAGCACGGCGCCGGTATCTTCCGAAACGATCCGCATCTCGACGCCGGGCAGGGGAAATCCCTGGCAGTTGGCCCGCCGTTCAAGGCTCCATCGATGATCCGTGACGCAACAGTTGCCTCCGGTCTCGCTCGATCCGTAGATGTTGCAGATCTCCGCCGCACCTAATATCTGCGCCGCACGAAGCACGTCCTGCGGGCTGCCGATGGTCAGCCCGGTGCGCAGGCTGCTAGTCCGTTCCGCCGTGAATGCGTGATGGCGCACCATGGCGTCGGTCATGCCGGGCAGGGTGTAGATCGCCGTGCAGCGGTGGCGCTCGATCAGGTCCAGCGCCTCGCCGGCGTCGAAGCGGCCCTGCAGCACCAGCGTCGCGCCGTGGCTGAACGTCGCCGGCATCGCATTGATGCCGCCATAGGTCCAGAACAGCGGCGGCGACAGCAGCACTCGGTCGGCTTGCGTCAGCCCCTGGCGCTCGCCGATGTTGAAGCTGTTCTCGACGATAAGGTAATGCGCCAGGGCAATCGCCTTCGGCCGGCTGGTCGAGCCCGAGGTGTACAGCACCATTGCATCGTCGCTCGCGCTGGCGCCGTCGCCCGGCGCCATCGTCGAAAAAGGTTCGGCCGCATCTCGCGCAGCCGCGTAATCGGGGAAGCCGCCGGCGCCGTCCAACATCAGCACCGTGAGGTCTTTCGGCGCCAGGTCGGAAAGCATGGCCGCGTAGTCCTCGCGCCCGAAGGCCGGCACCGCGATCAACAGGGAAACACCCGAATCGCGCAGCAGAAAATCCACCTCCGATCGGGTGGACCAAGTGCTGAACGGCGTCGCCACCGCGCCCAGCAGCCAGGCCCCAAACGCCAGCTCCAGCCATTCCGGCCGGTTGTTGATCAGCAGCCCGACCAGGGCCCCGCGCCGGATGCCTTGGCCGTGCAGCACGGTGGCCGCGCGCCGGGCACGATCGGCCAGCGCCGCGTAGGTCAGGGACTGCTCGCCGCAAAGCACCGCGAGGGCATCCGGGTAGCGGCAAGCCTGCTCGTCCAGAAGCTCGAACAGGGTGCGGCTGTAGGGGGCTTGCATGACGACTGGCTTGGAACCCATGCAACCCTCCCTGGCGATGCGTTGGACGACTTACTCAGGAGTATGTAATCTTTCCCGTTGGCTTGCAAGTTTGAGGCTCCGCCAAGCCTGGGATCCTGCGCCGACCACCTACAGCGCGAACCCCCGCACCATGAAGGCGATCAATTCGCGCGCGATCATGCCCTCCGCCCGCGCGGCCATGCCGGGCGGCACCGCGAGCGAGACCATGACGCTGCCGCCCATCCAATAGTAGCGCCATACCACCTCCTGCTCGGTGAGGTGCGGCGCCGCCTGGTGCAGGGCGGCCACGAACGCTGTGCGCACGCGGTCGTAGTAGCGCACCAGCATCTGGTCGATCTGCGGCAGCGCCAGCACCCGGCCCAGCGAATACTGCACCACGATCGCCCGCGCGCTGGCGTTGTCGATCAGCGCCAGCGCCGGCGTTACGTAGGCGGTGACGATCGCGGGCAGGGTGGGCTTGCCGCCGGCTTCGGCGGTGCAGGTGGCCAGTTGGCTCAGCCGCTCCTCGTTGAGCGGGGCGATGCGGCGGAGGAACATCTCCTCGAACAACTTTTCCTTGGACCCGAAATGATAGTTCACCGCGGCGACGTTGACGTCGGCGGCTGCCGCGATCGAGCGCAGGGTGACGGCGGCGGGACCCTCGTCGGCGAACAGCTGCTCGGCGGTGTCGAGGATGCGCTGGCGGGTTCCGGGGCCGGCGGATTTCAGCGGCGGCATCTGTGTTGCAGCTTTGACGGCAGCGGACATGAACGATCCAACCCATTCAACAGCCGGCACCATACAGGCGAGGCTCGGCAGCCTGCTAAACAAAAGATTTAAGCAAATGATTGACTTTATGCCGGCGGCGGGATAGCTCTGGTCGAACGGGATAAGGAAAAAAGCATGCTTGAAATGCAGCGTCCAAAAACCATCGCCGAGCTGCCGGTGCAGCATCCGGGCGCCCCGGCCAGCCCCGCCGAGGCACGCGGCAGGTTCTTCAACACCGGCAACGGCTTCGACGTCAAGCTGCCACCGGTTCCCGACCATATCTTCACGGCCGAGCCGGCGCTGGCGCTGGCCGCCGACACGCCGACCGGGCTGATCGCCTGCGACATCGCGGCGGAACTCGCCTGCCGGTTTCCCGCGACGTCTCCCCTTGTGCTGGCCCGATACGCCCGCATCCGTGCCGGCGAGACGCTGGCGACCGACTTCGCCGCCACCGGCGTGATCTGCTACGTGATCCGCGGCGCCGGCAGCAGCACGGGCGCGGCCGGCGGCGTCGCGTGGAACGCCGGCGACCTGTTCATCCTGCCCGGCGGCATGGCGTTCGTGCATGTTTCCACCGTCGATGCCGTGCTGTGGATCGTCACCAACGAGCCGCAACTGGCCTTCGACTCGCTTCGGCCGCCGGCACCGGGCGATGCGCCGACCGACATCGTCCATTTCACCGCCGCCGAGATCGATCGCCAGATCGAGCTGATCTACGACATCGGCCGCGACCAGGGCATCGCCGGCTCGGCGCTGATCTTCTCGTCCGAGCGCCAGGAGGCCAGCCGCAACATCCTGCCGACGCTTACCCTGGCGATGAACTCGCTGCCGGGCGGCGCGATGCAGCGGCCGCACCGCCACAACGCGGTCGCCG
The DNA here is from genome assembly GCA_025356735.1 of Acetobacteraceae bacterium. GTDB lineage: Bacteria > Pseudomonadota > Alphaproteobacteria > Acetobacterales > Acetobacteraceae > PALSA-911. The sequence goes on from JANXRT010000188.1 coordinate 5,660, forward strand.
TCAGCCTGATCATCAAGGGCGATCGCTGCCACTCGGTGATGGACGGCAGGCGCAAGGACTGGGCGCCATGGGCCACCACCGTCACCCCGCCGGGCAGCGTCCACTCGCACCACAACGGCGGCAACGGCCAGGCGATGTTCCTGATCGTGCAGGATGGCGGATTTTTCTACCACGCCCGCGCGATGGGTTTCGAGTTCGCCGAGCAGCCGGGATAGCCCAACGCCTCCGACCAAGAAAAAGGGGAAGAAAATGTCCGCTCAAGCGAACGCCACCACCAGCCGCTTCACGGTCCGCAAGCTTCATCCGTCCCTCGGCGCCGAGGTCCTCGGCGTCGACATGCGCCAGAAGCTCGATGCCGATGCACTGCGCGAGCTGCACGACATCTGGATGGAGCATCTGGTGCTGGTGTTCCCAGGTCAGCACATCACCGATGCCGAGCACGTCGCTTTCACACGCAATTTCGGCGAGCCGGAGATCTTCCACCAGAAGATCATCCGGTCGCAGAGCGTGCCGGAGATCTTCCGCGTCTCCAACGTCGATGAGGACGGCATCCTGATCCCGCCCGCCCATCCGACGGCGCAGCAGATCGCGCTGGCGCAGTTCTGGCACACCGACAGCAGCTACCGGGCGAACCCGTGCATGGGATCGCTGCTGCACGGCATCGAGGTCAGCCGCAGCGGCGGCGAGACGCATTTCACCAACATGTATTCCGTTTACGACGAGCTTCCCGACCGGCTGCGGCGGCAGGTCGAGGGCAAGAAGATGCTGCACGATTTCGGCCACCTGCACACCATCAGCACGCTGAAGCCGCTGACCGAGGAGGAGAAGGCGGCGATGCCCGCAGTGTGGCAGCCGATGGTCCGCCGCCATCCGGCCACGGGGCGCAAGTCGCTCTATATCAGCCCGATCTACAACGCCGAGATCGAGGGCATGAGCGGCCCCGACGCCCGCGCCCTGATCGACGAGCTGGCCGAATTCGCCGGGCAAAGCCGGTTCGTCTACCCGCACCGGTGGGAAACCGATGACGTGCTGGCCTGGGACAATCGCTGCACGATGCACCAGGTGACGCCGTTCGACCCCAACGAGCGCCGCATCATGCACCGCACGACGATCGTCGGCACCGACGCGGTGATGGCGGCCTAGGGCCTTCGCGGATGGTCTTGTCGCTATTCCCTGGGTCGTTTATTCCTACCTGTCAGTATCAAGTGGGAACCAACCCCATCGTGATGGCCGTCCAACCACCGCAAGCAGGAATTTTCGACACATGCCCGACGTGAATTGGCCAGTCACGAACATCGAAAAGGATTTCGACGCGATCATCGTCGGCGCCGGCCTCGGCGGCCTGTATGCGTTGCACAAATTGCGATCGCTCGGCCTGAAGGTGCGCGCCTTCGAGGCCGGGGCCGGCGTTGGCGGCACCTGGTTCTGGAACCGCTATCCCGGCGCGCGCTGCGACGTGGAAAGCCTCGAATACTCCTACTCGTTCTCCGACGAGCTGCAGCAGGAATGGAAATGGCCGGAGCGCTACGGCGGCCAGCCGGAGATCCTTCGATATATCAACCACGTCGCCGACCGGTTCGATCTTCGCCGCGACGTGCAGCTCAATACCCGCATTCGCACCGCGGTGTTCGATCCGGGCAGCAACTTGTGGACCCTGACGACGGAGGACGGCGAGACGGTTTCGGCGCGGTTCTGCATCATGGCTTCGGGCAACCTTTCGACGCCACGGGTGCCGAGCTTTCCGGGCATCGACCGGTTCGCCGGAGAAACATACCACACCGGGCTGTGGCCGACTGAGCCGGTCGATTTCACCGGCAAGGTCGTCGGCGTAATCGGCACCGGATCGTCCGGCGTGCAGATGATCCCGCTGATCGCCCAACAGGCCAAGCACCTGCACGTGTTCCAGCGCACTGCGAACTTCAGCCTGCCGGCGCGCAATGACGCGCTCGATCCCGCGCGCGAGCAGGCCCACAAGGCGAGCTACGTCGATCGCCGGAAGGCCGCGCTGGAAACGCCATTCGGCATCGCCGGGCATCCGGCACCGACCCAGGCCGCGCTTGAGGCGACGGCGGAGGAACGCCGCGCCGCCTATGAGGCGAAATGGGCCGAGGGCGGCAGCATCAGCTTCCTGTTTTCGTACACCGACCTGCTGGTGGACCAGGCGGCCAACGACACCGCCTCGGCGTTCGTGCGCGAAAAAATTCGCGGCATCGTCAAGGATCCGGCCACCGCCGCGTTGCTGGCGCCGAACGACCACCCGATCGGCACCAAGCGGCTGTGCCTCGATACCCACTATTACGAGACCTACAACCGCGACAACGTCTCCCTTGTCGATGTCCGCAGCGCGCCGATCGTCGAATTGACCGAGACCGGACTGCGCACTGCCGAACGCGAATACAAGCTGGATGCCATCGCCTTCGCCACCGGCTTCGACGCCATGACCGGCGCCATGCTGGAGATCGACATCCGCGTCGAGGGCGGACCGGCACTGGCGGAGAAATGGGCGGGCGGCCCGACCACCTATCTCGGGCTGATGGTCGCGGGCTTCCCCAATTTGTTCATTATCACCGGGCCCGGCAGCCCCTCGGTCAAGACCCAGATGATCGTCGCGATCGAGCAGCATACCGACTGGATCGCCGAGTGCCTGACCCGCGCCCGGACCAGCGGCGCCACCCGGATCGAGGCCGACGCGAAGGCGGAAAGCGAGTGGGTCGCGCATGTCAACGCGGTCGCCGACCGCACGCTCTATCCGCTCGCCAACTCCTGGTACATGGGTGCCAACATCCCCGGCAAGCCGCGCATCTTCATGCCCTATGTCGGCGGCTTCGACGCCTACAAGCGCAAGTGCGACGAGGTCGCGGCCAACGGCTATGACGGACTGACAATGACACCCTGACGGCGATCGTCCGTCCAACGAGGAGCTAGAATGCCCAACCCGACCCGCCGCCAAACCTTCCAGGCCGCCGCTTTAGGCGCCACGGCACTATTGCCTGCACGTGCCCGCGCAGCCGCGAAACCGCTGAAGATCGGCGTGATGAGCGACATGTCCGGCCCCTATGCCGAGGCCACCGGTCTGGGCGACGTGCTGGCGACGAAGTTCGCGATCGAGGACTTCACCAAGGCGCACCCCGACATCGCGGTCGAGCTGGTGTCCGCCGACATGCTGCTGAAGCCGGATGTCGGCGCCAGCATCGCGCGCCGCTGGTACGACCAGGAGGGCGTCAATGCCATCTTCGACATTCCGCAATCGGCGGTGGCGCTGGCGGTCGGCTCGATCGCGCGTGAGAAGGACAAGCTGGTCGTCTTCACCAGCGCCGGCGTCGCCGACCTGAGCGGCAAGATGTGCACCCCGAACCAGATCCACTGGACCTTTGATCTGTGGGCCAACGCCAACGGCACGGTCAACGGCGCGACGGGGGAGGGGGCCGACACCTGGTTCTTCATCCTGCCGGACTACATCTCCGGCCACGCCATGACCAACGACGCCTCCGCCGCCTTGAAGAAAACCGGCGGCCGTGAGGTCGGGCGCGCGACCTACGCCTTTCCGGGCACGACCGACTTCTCCAGCCAGCTGGTCAGCGCCAAAGCCAGCGGCGCCAAGGTGATCTGCCTCGCCAACGCCGGCGATGACACCGCCAACTGCATCAAGCAGGCGCACGAGTTCGGCATTCCCCAGTCGGGCGTCAAGCTCGCCTGCCTGGTGCTGCAGGACTACATCGTGCGCTCGGTCGGCCTCGACACCGGCCAGGGCCTGATCTGCACGATGCCGTGGGTCTGGAACATGAATCCGGCCGCGATCGCGTTCGCCGCGCGGTTCCAGCCGCTGTACCACAACTCCAAGCCGAACTTCTATCACGCCGGCATCTATTCGGCCGTGACGCACTACCTGAAGGCCGCCGCCGCCATCGGCATCGACCAAGCCCACGCCAGCGGCCGTGCCGTGGCCGACCAGATGAAGCTGACGCCGGTGGACGACGCATACTACCAGGGCACCGTCCGCGCCGACGGCAAGTTCGTGCACAACATGTATGTGTGGGAAACCAAGACCGTCGCCGAGTCGAAGGACCCGTGGGATTTCTTCAAGCTGGTCAAGACCATCCCGGCGGACCAGGCGTTCAAGCCATTGGCGGAGAGCGGGTGCCCGTTGGTCAAGGCCTGAACGCCGTAGGCAAAAAAGCTATGGGCTCTGCCCCAAACCCCGCCGGGGCAGCCCCCCGGTGGGCCTGACTTATGTATGGGGGTTCCGAGGGGCGACGGCCCCTTGGCGGGTT
>JANXRT010000195.1 GCA_025356735.1 Acetobacteraceae bacterium
GGTCGGGTGCACGTCGCGCACCTCAAAGCCGGCACGCTCCCGCGTCAGACCTCCAGGGCCCAGAGCGGACAAGCGCCTTTTATGGGTGACCTCGGACAAGGGGTTGGTCTGGTCCATGAACTGCGATAGCTGCGACGATCCGAAGAACTCGCGCACGGCCGCCGCCGCCGGCTTGGCATTGATCAGGTCGTGCGGCATCACGGTGTCGATATCGACGCTGCCCATGCGCTCGCGGATGGCACGCTCCATGCGCAGCAGGCCGACGCGATACTGGTTCTCCATCAGCTCGCCGACCGAACGCACGCGGCGGTTGCCGAGGTTGTCGATGTCGTCGATCTGTCCGCGGCCATCCTTCAGCTCGCACAGGATCTTGACGGTGCGCAGCACGTCCTCCTTGCGCAGCACGCGCATGGTGTCGGGCGCGTCGACGGTCAGGCGCATGTTCATCTTGACCCGGCCGACGGCGGACAGGTCGTAGCGGTCGCCGTCGAAGAACAACCCACGGAACAGGGTCTCCGCGGTCTCGGGCGTCGGCGGCTCACCGGGGCGCATGACGCGGTAGATGTCGACCAGCGCATCCTCGCGCGAGGTGTTCTTGTCCACCGCCAGGGTATTACGAATCCAGGCGCCGTTCTGCTGATCGACCGCAAGGGTCGCCAGGTTGGTGACCCCTAAATCCTCAAGCGCCGCGAGCCGCGCCTCGGCTAGTTCCTCGCCGGCCTCGGCGTAGATCTCGCCGGTTTCGGGGTTGACCATGTCCTCGGCGATGTAGCGGCCGAGCAGGTCGGTGCGCCCGACCAGCACTTCCTTGGTGGTTTCGGCGATCTTGCGAACCGCGCGCGCGTTCAGCTTGGTTTCGCTGTCGGCGACGACCTCGCCGGTGGCGGCATCCACCAGCGGCTCCAGCAGCTTGGTGTTGCGGAACGCCTCCGGATCGAACGGCCGTGCCCAGCCCTTGGCGGTGCGGGTGAACATCACCTGGCCGTAGAACTGGCCGAGGATTTCCTCGGCGTCCATGCCGCGGATTTCGCTGATCTCGATCGGCTCGTTCTTGGCCTGCCGGGCGGCCCGCAGTTCCGCCGTGGCGGCGCTGTCGAGCGCGTAGAGCAAGGTCGTCACCGGCAGCTTGCGCTTGCGGTCGATGCGAACGTAGACGAGGTCCTTGCTGTCGAACTCGAAATCGAGCCACGAGCCGCGATAGGGAATGACGCGGGCGGCGAACAGGTACTTGCCGCTGCTGTGGGTTTTTCCTTTGTCGTGGTCGAAGAACACGCCCGGGCTGCGATGCATCTGGGAGACGATGACGCGCTCGGTGCCGTTGATGATGAAGGTGCCGTTATCGGTCATGAGCGGCATGTCGCCCATGTAGACCGGCTGTTCCTTGATGTCTCGGATCGACTTGGCGCCGGTGTCCTCATCCAGGTCCCAGACGATCAAACGGAGGATGACCTTGAGCGGCGCGGCATAGGTCATGCCGCGCTGGATGCACTCCTCGACGTCGTATTTGGGGTCTTCCAGCTCGTAATGGACGAACTCGAGCCGGCCACGCCCTGCGAAATCGTCGATCGGGAACACAGACTTGAACACTTCCTGCAGGCCGGTGTTGGTGCGGCTGTCGTGCGGGGTGTGCATCTGCAGGAACGCTTCGTAGCTGGAGCGCTGCACGTCGATCAGGTTGGGCATCCGTGCCACTTCGGGGATCCGACCGAAGCTCTTGCGAATGCGCTTGCGACCAGTAAACGACCCGGAAATCGCGTTCATAAACCGTCCTTAAACCCAGAGGTACCACGTAGACTTCAGTCCGTCAGAACCGACGCCAAGCGCCTCGGTCCTGTTTTACGCAAAGCACCATCGGCTTCGCCTTGGGCACGTCAAAGTGTCGACAATGGCGAGCCACAACGGGTAAGCGGGCGGGAATCATACGATTCCCGCCCGTGCTAGCCCTGATCGGTGCCTGGCGTCATAAAGCTATTCGACAACCCTACGCACAGGAAGTCAATCGTATCACTTGACCTCGACGCCAGCGCCCTGATCCTCCAGCATCTTCTTCAGCTTGGCGGCCTCTTCCTTGTTGACGCCTTCTTTCACGGTCTTGGGCGCGCCCTCGACCAGATCCTTAGCTTCCTTCAGGCCGAGGCCGGTGATGGTGCGCACTTCCTTGATCACGTTGATCTTCTTCTCGCCAATGGCGGTCAGGATCACGGTGAACTCGGTCTGCTCCTCGACCGGCGCGGCAGCGGCGGCGGGTGCGGCAGCAGCGGCGGCGGCCGGTGCCGCAGCCGATACGCCCCAGCGGCTTTCCAGCATCTTCGACAGCTCGGCAGCTTCGAGCACGGTCAAGGCCGAGAGTTCCTCAACCAACTTCGGTAGATCAGCCATTTTCATGTGTCCTTATATCTAGGCTTATGTGGGTTCCATGCAAGCCGCATACCGGCCTGCATGGCTGTTGAGGCATAATCGTGGGTCAGGCCGCCTCGGCGACCTCGTCCTTGTTGGCGTACGCGCCAAAGACCCGGGCGAGCTGTCCGGCCGGGGCTGCGAGCACGCCGGCAATCCGGGTAGCAGGGGTCTGTATCATCCCCACCAGTCCAGCACGCAGCGCGTCGAGCGACGGCAGCTCGGCGAGCGCGCGAAGCCCGGACACGTCGAGTGTCTGGACGCCGAGCGCGCCGCCGATCAGCACGAACTTCTCGTTGGTCTTGGCGAACTCGACGGCCACCTTCGCCACAGCTACCGGGTCGGTCGACCACGCGAGCGCGGTCGGTCCCTTCAGCATCGGCGCGAGGCCGCCAAAACGGGTACCTTCAAGGGCGAGGTTGGCCAGACGGTTCTTCGCCACTTTGAACGTCACGCCGGCGGCTCGCATCTTGCGGCGCAAATTCGTCACTTCGGCCACGGTCAGGCCATTATTCTGGCTGACCACAACCATCGACGTCTGTGCGAACACCTGTGCGAGGTCGGCGACGAACGCTTGCTTTTCCGTGCGATCCAAGTCTCGTCTCCAGTCGGGCCGGACGCGTGTGGACCGCGCCAGGCCAGGTTTCCCATGAACCGCGTCCTATACGGGCACGGTCCGGTTCGCCTGTCCTGCAACGCGCCGCCGTTTTCACGAGGGCGCGTAAAAAGCCGGAACCGCCGAAGTCCCTGGATGCCGAAACATCCACAAAACCTATGGCTTCCCCGTCTCCCACGCGCGGGCCTTGCGGCCCCTTAAGAGGTTTCCGACCAGCGTCGAAAACCTCACGTGCGGTCTTGGACAGGTTCGACGGCGCCTGGGCGCCGCCTGCCCACCGGGCTCGCGCCCGGCGTATCTTTTTCAGCCCGAAGCGGTGGCGACGTCGACGCTGACGCCCGGCCCCATCGACGAGCTCATCGCCATCTTCCGCAAATAAGTACCCTTGGCACCAGTCGGCTTGGCCTTGACCACCGCATCGACCAGGGCACGGGCATTCTCCAGCAGCTGCTGCTCACCAAAGCTGGCGCGGCCGATGCCGGCATGGATAATCCCGGCCTTTTCGGCACGGAACTCGACCTGGCCGGCACGTGCGGCGCTGACCGCACCCTTCACGTCCATCGTCACGGTGCCGAGGCGCGGGTTCGGCATCAGGCCGCGGGGCCCAAGAATCTTGCCGAGCCGGCCGACCAAAGCCATCATGTCCGGCGTCGCGATGCAGCGATCGAACTGAATGTCGCCGGCCTGGACCTTCTCGGCGAGGTCGTCGGCGCCAACCACGTCGGCGCCGGCATCCAGCGCCTCCTGGGCCTTCGGGCCGCGCGCGAACACGCCGATGCGCAGCACCTTGCCGGTGCCATGCGGCAGGCCAATCAGCCCGCGCACCATCTGGTCGGCGTGGCGCGGATCGATGCCGAGGTTCATCGACAATTCGATGGTCTCGTCGAATTTCGCCGTGGCGTTCGACTTGACCAGCTTGATCGCCTCGTCGAGGGAATAGCTCTTGGCTCGATCGACCTTGGTCGCGGCGGCGGCAATGCGCTTGTTCAGTGCCATCGGATCAGCCCTCCACGACCGTTAAGCCCATCGCACGCGCGGAGCCCATCAGCATGCTAACGGCGCCGTCCTCGTCGTTGGCGTTCATGTCCTTCATCTTGATCGCCGCGATCTCGCGCAGCTGTGCCATCGTCACGCTGCCGATCGGCGCGCCCTTGCCCGGGGTGGTGGTGCCCTTGGTGACGCCCGCCGCCTTCTTCAGGAAGTAGGTGTTGGGCGGCGTCTTCATGATGAAGGTGAAGGTGCGGTCGCCGAACGCGGTGATCACCACCGGGATCGGCATGCCCGGCTCCATCGCCTGGGTGACCGCGTTGAATTCCTTGACGAACGCCATGATGTTGAGGCCGCGCTGGCCCAGGGCCGGGCCGACCGGGGGCGACGGGTTGGCCTTGCCGGCCGGTATCTGCAGCTTGATGTAGCCGACGATCTTCTTCGCCATGATCTCTGGTCCTTTCCATGAGACCGCGGTTCATGCGACGCCCTCCGTCAAAGCGACGGCTAAACATCTCCCGCGTTCCGGTAGAGGCGGGCGTTTATAGGAGGAACGGAGAGGAGTCCAGTCAAAAAGGCTGGGCTCTCCCTTTGCTGGCATTCCAACTGTCCGAAGGTGGTCAGTCGGAACCTTTGCCTGCTACGCCCAGGCCCGCCGGGGCAACGGCCCCGGACCCGCCTTAACTTAAATCATCAACTCGATCAGGAACGGCCCTCGGCGGTTTATCGAGCCCGCGAGAAGATCGGAAAAACGCTCGCAGTCGTTGGCCTGTGCCGCCTCGACACCTAGGCTCTCCGCCAGCTTAACCCAGCTGATGTCGGGATTGCCGAGATCCATCATGTCGAGCGCGGTGCGGCCCGGATTGGCGCCGACGTTGGCGAGTTCGCCCAGTAGTATCTGATACTTCCGGTTCGACAGTAGCACCGTCGTGATGTCGAGTTTCTCCCGCGCCTGGGTCCATAGCCCCTGCACGGTGTACATCGCCGAGCCGTCGGCCTGAAGCGCTATCACACGGCGTCCAGGCGCGCCGATCGCCGCACCCGTCGCCAGCGGCACGCCGCAGCCGATCGCGCCGCCGGTGATCGCCAGCCAGTCATGCGGCGCCGCGGCGGCCGTCAACGGGAAGAAACCGCGGCCGTAGCTCACCGCCTCATCCACGATGATTGCCTGGTCTGGCATGTGCGCGGCAACGGTGGCGGCGACGCTTTCGGGCGTCAGCGCGCCGCGTCCCGCGGCCGGGCGCGGACCGGCATCGGGCAGCGCCACGCGCGGTGCGGCGAGCTCCTCGGCAAGCCTCGCCAGCGCATCGGCCGGGTCCTGCTCGGCGCGGGTGAGAATCGACACCTCGGCGTCGGGCCGGATGACGTGGCCGGGCTTGCCGGGATAGGCGAAGAAGGCGGTCGGGCGCACCACCCCGACCAGGATCACATTTCGAAACTTGGCCAGCGTCTCGACCGCGAGATCGACGACGTAGGGTACCCGCTCCAGCGCCAGCCGCCCCCGGCCGCGCTCGATGCGCGCGTTGGAGCCTTGCGCGATCAATCTGGCGCCGGTCGCCTGGGCGATGCGCCAGGCATCCGCCATCGGGCCTTCCCGCAACGCTGCGCCGCCCAGCACGATCAGGGTAGGCTCGCCACGGCGCAGCATCGCGGCGGCCTGCAGGATCTGGTTCGGCGCGGCTACCGGCCGCGCCAGCGCCGGCAGCTTTTCCGCGACAACCCCGCCTTCGTCCCACGAGCTGTCGGACGGCAGGATCAAGGTCGCGACCTGGCCCGGCGCCGACATCGCCGCCTGCACCGCGCAAGCGGCGTCGGCACCCACATCCTTCGATGCCATCGAGGTCCGCACCCAGCCGGAAACGCCGCGCGCGAAACCCTCGGTGTCGGCGGTCAGCGGCGCATCGAGCGGGCGGTGGTAGGTCGCCTGGTCGCCGACGATGTTGACGATCGGGGTCTGCGCGCGGCGCGCGTTGTGCAGGTTGGCGAGCCCGTTGGCGAGGCCCGGCCCGCAATGCAGCAGCGTCGCCGCCGGCTTGCCCGCCATCCGCGCGTACCCGTCGGCCGCCCCGGTCACCACGCCCTCGAACAGGCCGAGGACGCAGCGCATGCCGGGAATGCGATCGAGGGCCGCCACGAAGTGCATCTCCGACGTGCCGGGATTGGAGAAGCAGGTATCGACGTCGCTTTTCAGCAGCGTGTGGACCAGGCTTTCAGCGCCGTTCATCGTGGTTTCTCCCGTGTTGGCGCCATGCTGGGGCAGCGCCGGACCGGTGACAACCGTCGCAAACTTTATCGGATGGGCGCCGAGTACATCAGCCCGCCATCGCGCCACAGCGCGTTCTTGCCGCGCGGCAGCTTCATCGCGCTGTTCGCGCCGAAATTGCGCTCGTAGACCTCGCCGTAGTTGCCAACCTCCTTGATCGCCCAGTAGGCCCAACGGTTGTCAAGGGACAGGAACTTGCCGTAGTCGCCGGTCTGGCCCAGCAGCCGCCGGGTCGATTGCGACGGGCTCGCCAGCTTTTCCTCGATGTTGGCCTGGGTGATGCCCTGCTCCTCGGCGTCGATCAACGCGTTCAGCGTCCATTTGACGATACCGTACCACTGGTCGTCGCCCTGGCGCACCGCCGGTCCCAACGGCTCCTTGCTGATCAGCTCGGTCAGCACGAGCTGGTTTTCCGGATCGCGGGTGATCGAGGCGATCGCCGCCAGCTGACTGGCATCGGTCGAATAAGCGTCGCACCGCCCCTTGTTGTAGGCGTCGCGGCCCTCCTGCACTTGGTCGAAAACCACCGGTGAGTACTTGATCCCGTTGGCCTGTGCCCAGTCGGCGACGTTGAGCTCGCTGGTGCTTCCGGCCGAGACGCAGATGGTGGCGCCGGCCAGGTCGGCGGGCCGCTTCACGCCGGAAGACTTTCTCACCAGGAAGCTCTGGCCGTCATAGAAGTCGATCCCCGCGAACAGCACGCCGTTGGCGGCTTCCCGAGCCATCGTCTGGGTCAGCGTCTGGACCACCATGTCGACCTGGCCCGATTGCAGCGCCGGCATCCGCTGGCCGCCGTTGAGCGGCACGAAGCGTGCCCGCGCCACGCCGTTCGGCCCGTTGGCCTCCCCGAAGATCGCGCTGGCGACCGCACGGCAGAGATCGACATCCAGGCCGCGGAACACCCCGCGGCTGTCAACGAAGCCGAACCCTGGCGTGGTTGATCCAACCGCGCATTCGACGAACCCCTTGGCCCGCACGTTGGCGAGCGTTGGGCCGGCGGTATTCTGGGCGATGCCGGGCAAGAACGGAAAACTCAGAGCGATGGGCAGCAGCAAGCCGGGAAGCCAGGCGCGCATGATCCAAATCCTTGACGTTCGAAACCAATGTGGCCGGTGAATTTGCCTGGGGTCCAGAGCGCCGAAATGTCACCCCCGCGGCAGCCGCACCACAAAGCGCGCCCCGAGCACCCGGCCGGTCTCGTCGCGACGGTTTTCCGCCGTGATGCGCCCCTTCAGGGCCTCGATGATTTGCCGGCTGATCGACAGGCCGAGCCCTGAATGCTGGCCGAAACGCTCGCTGTTCGGGCGTTCGGAATAGAACCGGTCGAAGATGTGCTCGAGCCGCGCCTCGGGAATGCCCGGGCCGTCATCCTCGACCCCGATCTCGATCATGCCGGCGGCGTCGTGCGCGCTCAGCCCGATGCGCCCGTTCGGCGGCGAAAAGCTCTGCGCGTTGGCGATCAGGTTGCGCAGCACCTGCACCAGCCGGTCCTCGACCGCATCGACCACCATCGGGCCGGTGCCGGGATCGAGCTCGATGCGGGCATCCTGGTCCTCACGGGTGGCGGTGTGGATTTCCGCCAGCAGTGCCAGGATCGGCACCACGTCGATCTTTTCAGTGACGGCGCGAGACAGCTCGGCATCGACGCGCGAGGCGTCGGAGATGTCGCTGATCAGCCGATCGAGCCGCATCACGTCCTCGGCTATAATCGCCATCAGGCGCTTTTGCTGGCCTGGGTCCTCGATGCGCCGAAACGTCTCGATGGCGCTGCGCATCGACGATAGCGGGTTCTTGATCTCGTGCGCGACATCGGCGGCGAACTGCTCGATCGCGTCCATCCTTGCCCACAGGGCGGTCGCGGATTCGGAAAGTGCCGCGGCCAGCGCGCCGACCTCGTCGCGCCGGGCGAGCAAGGTTCGAGACACGCTGCCGGTGCGGCCCTTGCCCTCCCGCATCATCGCGGCCGCCCCCGCGAGCCTCAGGATGGGTCGTGCGATGGTCAGGGACAGGTACCACGACAGCACCAGGGTCAAGCCCAGCGCCAGGGAAAACAGCCCGAGGATGGATACCCGCACCGCCAGCAAGCTGTCGTCGATCTCGCGCGCCTCGCGGGTCAGGAAGATGATACCGACGCTGTGGCGGTTGCGTTCCACGGGGACCGCGACCGTGACCAGCAGCCGGTTATCGGCGGTGCGGCGGATATAGGGCGCCATCTCGTGCGGCTGCTCGGCGGTGCTGAGCCGCAATTCCTCCTTCACGTCGGGCTGCCAGTCCGGCTGGCCCTCGCCGGCGCGCGGCATCTGGACCACGATCGTGCGCGCCGCCCGGTGCGGCAGCAGCGCCAGGGCGCGGTCGTAGATCAACCCGATGGTGCCGAGCACCGGGCCGCGATCGACCGCCGGCGGCAGCGGCTCGGTATGGATGGCACCGCCGGCCCCTTCCCGCACTCGGCTGTCGGCGACCACCGTGCCGTCGGGCGCATACAGCCTGGCCTGGGCGTCCGGCGTCGGCTCGGTCAGCCGACGTAACAGCGAGCGCGCCAGTTCCGGCACCAGCTTGGGGTTGTCGGGGCTGTCCTCCTTGACCGCGCTTTCGCCGAGCGCGCCGGCATAGATTCGGGCCTGCTGGCGCAACGCCGTGACCTCGGCGGCAAGCAAGCCGTTCTGATACTGGTCGAGGTAGAGCAGCGCCGCCAGCAGCAGCACCAGCGGCAGCGCGTTGACCAGCAGGATGCGGCGCAGCAGCGGCGACACCAGCCGCGGCTTGAACGGCGCGGCGACGGCCGGGGGAACGAGGCCCGCGTCCAGGTTGGTGCCGTCCGGCATTTGAAAGCTCTCCTATCCCTCCTTGTAGCGGTAGCCGATGCCATACAGCGTCTCGATATGGTCGAACTCGTCGTCAGCGACACGAAATTTCTTACGCACCCGCTTGACGTGGCTGTCGATGGTGCGGTCGTCGACATAGATGTTCTCGCCGTAGGCCGCGTCGATCAGCTGGTCGCGCGACTTGACCATGCCTGGCCGGGCCGCCAGCGCCTTGATCAGCAGGAACTCGGTCACCGTCAGCTGGATGTCGCGGTTCTTCCAGGTGCACTGGTGCTTGGTCTCGTCGAGCGTGAGTTCTCCGCGCACGATGACGCCACCCGGCGGCGCGCCAGAACCCTCGGCGCGGCTCGCCTCGTTGCGGCGCAGCAGGGCGCGGATGCGCTCCAGCAACAGCCGCTGGCTGAACGGCTTGGTGATGTAGTCGTCGGCGCCAAGCCGCAGGCCCATGAGCTGGTCCACCTCCTCGTCCTTCGAGGTCAGGAAGATCACCGGCATGCCGGACCGCGCCCGCAGCCGCTGCAGCAGCTCCATCCCGTCCATCCGCGGCATCTTGATGTCGAGCACCGCGAGGTCGGCCGGACGCGCCGCCAGCCCGTGCAGCGCGCTTTCGCCGTCGGTGTAGGTGCGGACCTGGAAGCCCTCCTGCTCCAGCGTCATGGAGACGCTGGTCAGGATGTTGCGGTCGTCATCGACCAGAACGATGGTCTGCTTCATTGTCCCACTCCGGCTATTCGTATCAAGTTGCCGCAGCAGCCGGAACGAAAGGCCCCGGCTGAAGCGTTCCCGATGGTTGATACCCGCCGATTGTGGCGTATTAGGGTCAGGAGGTGAACGAAATATGGCAGAGGAAGCCTCCGGCCCGAATGAAATCGCTTGGTCGGCGAGAAAGCTGCTCCGCTCGGCGCGTCAGGCGAGCCTGGCGACGGTGCTGCAAGGCCAGCCTTTCGTCTCCCTCGTGACGCCGGCGATCGCCGCGGATGGCGGCGTCCTGCTGCTGCTGTCAGACCTGTCGGAGCACACGCGCCACCTGCGCGCCGATGCCCGCTGTTCGATCCTGGTTGCCGGGATGGCCAACGGCCCCAATCCACAGACCACGCCGCGGCTTACCGCGAACGCGACCGCCACGATCGCCGACACACCGGCCGATCGGGCGCGATTCCTGGCGATCCATCCCTATGCCGAACTCTATGCCGGGTTCGGTGATTTTCATCTTTGGCGGCTGACCCTGACCGGCGGGTTGTTCGTGGGCGGCTTCGCCGTCGCGCACCGGCTGGCAGGCGATGCGCTGCGCCCTGCCCCGGCCCCGGAATTGCACGGCGCCGAGCCCGACATAATGGCGCATTGCAACAACGACCACGCGCCAGCCATGGCGGTGATCGCCCGCGAAACTGGCGCCCACGCGGCCGGCGGCGAACCGGGCGAATGGCGGATGGTGACCTGCGACACCGATGGCTTCGACCTGGCCTGCGGCGAAGCCACCATGCGGATTTCCTTTGCAGCGCCGGTCGCGACTTCGAAACAGGTCCGCGCCGAGCTGATCCGGCTGGCCCGGCTGGCCCGGCTGGCCCGGCCGGATGACGGGCTGGACCCCCCGGCGGCCACCCCGTAGTAAGAAATCATTACGTCCAGAACCGCGCCCCCGACGCGGTCGAAAGCAGGAGCCGACCTTGAACGCTGCCATAAAAGCGCCCCTTGTCCCCAGTCCTCCAGCGCCATCGTATCCAGCGCCGGCCCGGAACGACGACTGCCTGCGCGGCACCGGGGTGCGCAGCTCGCGCCCGGTTTTCGCCAACCTGACCGCTCCCGGCCTGGTCGCTTGCTCGATCGCGCGCAACGAAAGCCAGCTTTCCGCCGACGGTGCCGTGATCGTGAACACCGGCGTGCATACCGGCCGGTCGGTGCAGGACAAGTTCGTGGTCGACGAGCCCTCGACCACCGACGACATCGCCTGGGGACGGATCAACCAGCGCATGCCGCCGGCCCATTTCGAAATGCTGAAGGCGCGTGTCAAGGCCTACCTGCAGGGCCAGGAGCTGTTCGTGCAGGATTTGTTCGCCGGCGCCGATCCCGCCCACCGGGTGCGGGTGCGCCTGGTCACCACCACCGCCTGGCACGCGCTGTTCGCGCGCAACATGTTCATCCGGCCAACCGAGGCCGAAATGGCTGATTTCGAGCCCGACTACGTCATCCTGCACGCGCCCTACTTCCAGGCCGACCCGGCGATCGACGGGGTGCGCACCACCACCGCCATCGCGCTGTCGTTCGAGCAGAAGATCATCGTCATCGCCGGCACCGAGTATGCCGGCGAGATCAAGAAGTCGATCTTCACCGTGATGAACTGGAAGCTGCCGGCCGAGGACGTGCTGCCGATGCATTGCAGCGCCAATGTCGGCGCCGCCGGCGATGTCGCGCTGTTCTTCGGCCTGTCGGGCACCGGCAAGACGACCCTGTCCTCCGATCCCGAGCGCAAGCTCATCGGCGACGACGAGCATGGCTGGGGTAGCGGCGGCGTGTTCAACTTTGAGGGCGGCTGCTACGCCAAGGTGATAAACCTCTCGGCCGAGGCGGAGCCGGAGATCTGGGCCGCCAGTCATCGCTTCGGGGCCGTGCTCGAAAACGTCGTCGCCGACGCGCACGGTCGGCTCGACCTCACCGACAAGTCACTGACTGAGAACACCCGCTCCTGCTATCCGGTCGATTACATCCCCAACGCCGACCTGTCCGGCCGCGGCGGACAACCCAAGAACGTCATCATGCTGACCGCCGACGCCTTCGGCGTGCTGCCGCCGATCAGCAAGCTCAGCCCGGCGCAGGCCATGTACCACTTTCTGTCCGGCTACACCGCCCGCGTCGCCGGCACCGAAAAAGGCCTCGGCTCCGAGCCGCAGGCGACTTTTTCGACGTGCTTCGGGGCGCCCTTCCTGCCGCGCCGGCCGGAAGTCTATGGCCGCATGCTGTCCAAGCTGATCACCGCCCACGGCGTCGATTGCTGGCTGGTCAACACCGGCTGGAGCGGTGGCCAGTACGGCGTCGGCAGCCGCATGGCTATCCGTCACACCCGCGCCCTGTTGCGCGCCGCGCTCGACGGCAGCCTGGCGCGGGCCACATTCCGGCGTGATCCGTTCTTCGGCCTGATGGTGCCGGGCAACGTGCCCGGCATCCCCGACGAGGTGCTCGACCCGCGCCAGTCCTGGACCGACAAGGCGGCGTACGATCGTACGGCTGCCGAGTTGGTGGCGCGATTCGAGGCGAATTTCGCCGCGTTCGAGCCGGAGGTGGCTGAGGATGTTAGGGCTGCGGCTATTCGCGTCGCGGCCTAGGCAAGCATGGGGCTCTGCCCCAAACCCCGCCCGGGAGCGCATCCCTTAAGTAGAAGGGTTCCAAGGGGCGACGGCCCCTTGGCGGGTCGAGGGCAGAGCCCCCCTTGCTTACTGTCTACAGCGTCATCAAGCGGCGGCCGAGGGCCGCTGCTTCATGCGTTCCATCCATGCGACGATGTTCTTGTTGGCCGGGTCGAGCGGCTGGCCGACGGTGTTGAGGAAATCGACGAACGCGAACAGGAAGATATCCGCCATCGTCAGCCGGTCGCCGCAGACGAACTGCTTGCCCGCCATCAGCCCGTCGAGCCAGGCGAGCTTGTCCTTGCAGACCAGCTTGAGGTCGTCGGCGGCCTGCGGAATGCAGCGCATCCGGCCCTCGAACATCTTCAGGCCGTTGCTAAAGCGAAAGCCGGCGGCACCTGGCTCGACGATGTTGAGGTCGATCCGGCGCGTCCACATGCGGGTCTCGGCACGCTCCTCAGGGGTCGAGCCGATCAGCGACGGACCTTTTCCGACTTCATCGACATACTCGCAGATCGCGGTGATCTCCGACAGGATCGCGCCGTTGTCCAGCAGCAGCGCCGGAGTCTGGCCGGACGGGTTCTTTTCAAGGTATGGTCCCTGCCGGTTCTCGCCGCCGCGGATGTCGACCTTGGTGGTCGGGACCTCAAAGCCCTTCTCGGCCATGAACATGCGGACCATACGCGGGTTGGGGCCCACGGAGTCGTACATCAGCATCGTTTTTCTCCCTATTCAGGGCTCCAAGCCTAGCACGCAGGTTTTGCTTGGCTAGGGTAGGCAACCCACCGTCAGCCCACCTTCAGCGAGGAAACCATGGCCCACCGCATCGTCGATCTCTCGGTTGCCCTTCAGAACGACATCCCGAGCGACCCGCCGCGCAACGTGCCGGTGATCGAATACACCGACCACGACCAGTCCGCCGAAATGGTCGCCGCCCTGTTCCCAGCCTGTCGGCCTCGCAGCTGCCGCAAGGCAAGGGCTGGGCGGTCGAGCGGGTGACGCTCGGCACTCATACCGGCACGCACCTTGACGCCCCGTGGCACTTCCATCCGACCATGTCGGGCGGCCAGCGGGCGATCACCATCGACGAGGTGCCACTCGACTGGTGCTTCGGAAACGGCGTTAAGCTGGATTTCCGGCATCTGCCGGACGGCCACGTGGTCAGCGCCGCGGAGGTCGAGGCGGAGCTGGCGCGCATCGGCCACAGCGTGCAGCCGATGGACATCGTGGTCGTCAACACCGCGGCAGGGCTGCGCTTCGGCCAGGACGACTACATGGACACCGGCTGCGGCATGGGGCGCGAGGCGACGCTGTTTCTGACCAGCCGCGGCGTGCGCGTGACCGGCACGGACGGCTGGAGCTGGGACGCGCCGTTCAGCCACACCGCCCGCCGGTTCGCGGCCACCCGGGATCCGTCGATCATTTGGGAAGGTCATAAATCCGGCGCCGAAATCGGCTACTGCCACATCGAAAAGCTGCACAACCTCGAAACCCTGCCGTCCACGGGGTTCCGCATCGCCTGCTTCCCGGTAAAGATCCACCA
>JANXRT010000129.1 GCA_025356735.1 Acetobacteraceae bacterium
CGCATCTTCAGGCTGAAGGCGACGTTGTCGAGGCAGCTCAGATGCGGGAACAGCGCGTAGTTCTGGAACATCATCGCGGTGCCGCGCCGCGCCGGCGGCAGGTCGGTGACGTTGCCGCCGTTGATCAGGATGTCGCCCTCGCTGATCGCCTCGTGGCCGGCGACCATCCGCAGGGTGGAGGTCTTGCCGCAGCCGCTGGGGCCCAGCAGGCAGACATAGCTGCCCTTCGGCATCCGCAGCGAGATCGCATCGACCGCGACGGTGTCGCCATATCTTTTCGTCACCTCGATCATCTCGATACCGAACCGGTTATCCATGTTGCCTGCCTATCGGTCCGCGCCACCGCTGCATGCGGAAGATCGCCAGCATGGTGACGCCGATGATCGCGAACGACACCGCCGTGGTTATCGTGCCGATCGCGAACAAGGTCGGCGACGTGGCGCTGGAAATCAGCGCGTAGATCTCCAGCGGCAGCGTGTTCTTCGTGCCGATGGTCAAGGTCGTGCGGGCATACTCGTCATAGGACAGCGTCAGCGCGCCGACCGCCACGCCGAGAATGCCCGGCAGCAGGATCGGCAGGGTCACGTGCACCAGCCGCTGCCAGGCGCTGGCGCCGAGGTCGGCCGCCGCCTCCTCCCACGACCGGTTGAACCGGTTGACCACGGCGAACATCGCGAACAGCCCGAACGGCAGCGTCCAGGTCAGCTGCGCGCCGAGCGCCGAGGTGAACAGCCCGGTGTTCCAGCCGAGGAACTGGAAGCCCAGCCCGATGCCGAAGCCGACCAGCAGGCTCCGCATCACCAGGCTGGCGATGGCCAGGTAGAACAGCGCGCCCGATCCCGGAAAGCGGCGGCGAAAGCCGAGCCCGGCGGCGACCGAGATCACCACCGTCAGCAGGCTGACCACCACCGCCAGGCTGATCGACCGCGAGAACGACACCGGGATGTTGGCCATCTGGCCCGGCCTCAAGATGTCCTCGAACCAGAACACCGAGTGTCCGACCATCGGGAACGTGACGCCGCCATCCGGCCCCTGGAACGACAGCAGGTAGATCACCGCCATCGGCCCGTACAGGAACAGCAGGAACAGCGAGAACAAGGTGGCCAGCGCGTAGAACGTCCAGGGCCGCCGGTCGCCAATCCTGGAGCGAGGAGCGCGGGCGTTCATTGCACCAGCTCCCGGCGCACATCGACGATCCGCATCAGCCCGGCCACCATCACCGCGACGAACACCACCAGCACCATGGCGCTGGCCGCGGCCGGCGGGTACTGCATCGCGGCGATTTCGGTCGACAACGCGGACACGATCGAGGCGCTCTGGCCGCCGCTCATCTGCTTGACGACGAAATAGTCGCCCATGACCTGGGTGAAGACCAGGATCGAGCCGAGCGCGATGCCGGTTTTCGCCAACGGAAAGACAACCGAAACCATCGTCTGCCACCGGCTGGCGCCGGCGTCGCGCGCCGCCTCCAGCAGCGCCGGATCGATCTTGGCCAGCGAGTTGGCGACCGGCCCGACCATCAGCAGGGTGAACAGATGAACATAGGTGATGACCACGGCGAAGTCGGAGAACAGCAGGAACTCCAGCGGCTTCGTGGTGACGTGCAAGGCCATCAGCAGCTGGTTGAAGGCGCCGTTTCTACCCAGAAACGGAATCCACGCGATGGTGCGGATGATGCCCGAGGTCCAGAACGGAATGGCGCAGGCCAGGAACAGCACCGCGCGGACCTTGCCGCTGCGAACATGGAAGATCAGGAACCAGGCGATGTTGAAGCCAAGGAACAAGGTGATCGCCCAGACGATGAAGGCGAATTTCAGCGAACTGCCGTAAACCCGCAGCGTCGATGGGCTGCTCACCAGGTCATGGTAGTTGTCGAGGATGAAGGCCGGGTAGATGCCGGTGCGGTCGTAGTCGAAAAAGCTGACCGCCAGGAACAGGATCATCGGCAACGCGAACAGCGCGATCAAAATTACGGCCAGTGGGGTAACCTGGAGCCACGAGGTCATTCGTGGCGACAAGCGAAGAAGCAAGGCGGGGCTCTGCCCTCGACCCGCCAGGGGAAGCGCCCCTGGACGCGCCTTACTTAAGGTAGTGGGTTCTAAGGGCTTGCCCTTAGCGGGGTTCAGGGGCAGAGCCCCTGACCTTGCCTCGCTTACTTGCGCTTCGCGCATTTCAGCTACGATGAAATGAACTCGTTCCACTTGCGCGTCAGAAAACGATCCTCCTCCATCACCGAGTTCCACACGGCGATATTCCCCATCCGCTCATCGAACGAACCGCCATCGCGGGAGCGCCCAGCCTTCTCCATCAGCTTGCCATACGGATCAAGAATGTCGGTCGCCGCTGGCTTGCCGCCATACCAGTAATCCCATTCGGCCACGGTAAGGAACTTGCGAACGTTCTCAGGCTGGGCGGAGTAGTAGCCCTCCCGCGCAATAAAGGCGCCCTCGAACCCGCCGGTATACCAGTTCAGGTATTCGTAGAAGCAATCAAGCTTCAGCCCGTCGACATGCTTCATCACGCCCATGGTGTAGCCCCAGCCGCGATAACCCTCCTTCAACGGCTGGAACACGCACGGCACGCCGCGGGTCCGCACCGCGGTCACCGCCGGCGACCACATCGACTGGATCACCACCTCGCCCGAGGCCATCAGGTTCACCGACTGGTCGAACGAGGTCCAGAACGAGCGGAACTGGCCCGACCGCTTGATGTCCATCATCAGCTTGATGGTCTTGTCGATCTCGTCCCTGGTCATGTTGCCCTTGTCGCCGTACTTGATGTCGCCGCGGGCCTCGACCGCCATCGCGACGTCGATCACGCCGACGGTGGACTGGTCCTGCAATGCCGCCCTTCCCTTAAATTCTGGGCTAATCAAATCGGCCCAGCTGGTGATCGGCCGGCCGGCGAGGTCCGGGCGGATGCCGAGCGTGTCGGCGTTGGCGATGGTCGGCACGCCGGTCAGGAACTCGGTCGGATGGTCGCTGAACTTCCGCCCGTCCGGGCCGGTCGCGTAGATCACGTTGTAGGGGGAAATGCCCTGGCGCGAGGCCTGGCGGCCGTCGGGATAGGTGTTCCTGGTGAACAGCGGCAAGGTCTTGTCCCAGTGGGCGACCTTGGCCAGCGGAATGGTCTGCAGCACGTCGCGGCCGACAAGGTATTTCGACGCGGTAAGGCTCACATCGGCGCAGTCGATCGACGAGGATTGCGACAGGAACCGGTTGAGCAGGTCGGCGTTCTCGGTCGCCTGCATCTGCACGGTGAAGCCGAGGTCCTTGGTCGCCTGCGCCGCGATCTGCGGGATCGCGGTCACCGGCGGGCCGGCGTGGTGCAGCACGACATCCTTGATGTTCTGCGCCCAGATGGTGGGGAAGCCGGTCAGCGCGCCCGATCCGGCGGCGAGCCCGCCCAACGCCGACGCGCCCTTCAGCAAGCCGCGGCGTGAGATCCCGTCATTGCCGGTGCGTGCCTTCGTGTGCGCCATGGTCCGCCCTATCGGTTCGAGGTTCAAGCCGCCTGACGGATCGCGCTGCGGCTTTTCATCAGTGGCTGGATGCGGGTGCCGAATTGCTCCATGCCGATCATGAAATCGTCGAACGTCAGCATCACGCCGGCCAGGCCGTCGATCCCGGCCAACTCGTCCATCAGCCGCGCGACCGTTTCATACGATCCGATCAGCCGCAGCATGTTGGTCGGCACCCGGTCGGCGCGGACCATCCGCCCCGCCGTGGAATGCGCCTCGGCCTTCGTGTCGGCACCGGCCTGGGCGTCGCGCCAGGCGAGCGCCTCCAGATCGGTGCCGGCGACGTAGTGATCCCACTTCGCCATCGCCGCCGCGTCGGTCTCGTCGGCGATGATCATGGTCAGCAACAATGCACGGCAGTTGCGGCCGGCGGCGACGTTGGCGGCCTTCAGCCGCGCGACATGCGGCACCACGACCGAAGCGTCGTTGATCCCGGTGCCGCTGAGGAAATTATAGTCGCCATGCTCGGCGGCGAAGCGCATGCCGCGATTGCTTTGCCCGGCGCAGATGATGTCGATCGGCGCGCCGGGCAGCGGGCTGCACCGGCAATCGGACATCTGGAAGAACTCGCCCTGGCGGTTCGACACCCCGGTGCGCCACAGGTCGCGCATGATCTCGACGTATTCGGTGCAGTATTCGTAGCGATGGGAAAAATGCTTCTCGCCTGGCCAGGTGCCCATCTGCTCGTACTCAGCCTTCTGCCAGCCGGACACGATGTTCACGCCGAACCGCCCCTGCGAGATGCTGTCGATGGTGACCGCCATGCGGGCCAGGAACGCCGGCGGGATGGTCAGCACCGCCACCGACGCGAACAGTTTTATACGTGTCGTCACCGCGGCGAGGCCGGCCATCAGGGTGAA
>JANXRT010000236.1 GCA_025356735.1 Acetobacteraceae bacterium
GGCCAAGCCCAGCGGCGATCTGGTCCTGGATCGGAGCGGCGATCTTCTGGAAGCTCGCCTTGTCCACGTTGGTGACGAACTTGACGCCGAGCTTCTCCAGTTTCGCTTGGCTCTTGTGCTCAAGTTCGATCGCCAGCGTCGGCTCGGTCTTCGACACCGCGTCGGCGGCGTCTTGAACCCATTTTTGCTGCTCCGCCGTCAGCGAACCCCACAGCTTGCCGCTGATCCAGACCAGGTTGCAGTTCGCCTCGTGCTGGGTCATCGACATCACCGGCGCCACTTCATAGTGCTTGTTGCTGTCGTAGACGTTGACCCCGTTCTCGGCCATGTCCACGACCCCGGTCTGGATCGAGGTGTAAACGTTGCCGAACGGCATGTGCACGACCTGGGCGCCGTAGGCCGGAAACATCGTGTCCTCCGTCGGCGTCGCCTGGACGCGTATCTTCAGGCCCTTGATGTCATCGACGGTGCGGATTTCCTTCTTCCCGTAAAGATCGCGCAGCCCGATCGTGATCAAGGTCAGCACGTGCGCGTCCTTAACGGTGTCGGCAAACATCTCCCTGACCGCCGCCACCAGCGTGGGATCGGCGACGGCGCGGGCCAGGTGCTCCTCCGACCTGAATATGTAGTGGATCGACAGCACGCCTGACTGCGGGCTGAGCGTCGCCGCGTTGGCGGTGGCGCTGAGGATGAAATCGATGTCGCCGGTGCGGATTTTCTGCAGCATCTGCGGCTCCTGGCCAAGCTGCGCGCCGGGGAACTGGTCGATGATCATGCTGCCGCCGCTTTTGTCCGACAGCGTCTTCGCGAAGATGTCGGCGGCGATGCCATAAGCGGTGGTGTGCGGCTGGTCGTAGCCGAAGCTGTAATGATGCGGCTCCGCGGCCATCGCCCCTGAGCCGAGCATGACGCCGAATATCGTGGCCGCGAAACGAAATCCGCCGTTCGGCATGGAAAATCCCCCAGTAGTCCCGCCCGGTTGTTCCCGATGCGGCTTTGTAGTTGTCTGTCACGGTAAATTTCGCGGGAGGTTTTGTCCATCACCATCCCGCCATCGAAACGGGAGCGCGACATGAACGAACGGGAATGGGTCGCCACCCGCATCGACGCGCGCGGCGTGGCGCTGGTCACCATACAGAACGGCGCCAAGCTGAACGCGCTGTCGATCGCGGTCCGCTCGGCGCTGATCGCGGCGATGGCGGCGGTCAGCGCCAACGACGAAGTCCGGGTGGTGGTGCTGCGCGGCGAAGGCGGGCGTGCCTTCATCGGCGGCGCTGACCTGCGTGACCTCGCCGCCCTCGATGCCGGCACCGCCGCCGCCTACATCACCGGGGTCCACCACGCCTGCGACGCGATGCGCCGGTGTCCGGTGCCGGTGATCGCGCGCATTCAGGGCTACGTGCTCGGCGCCGGGCTGGAGATCGCCGCCGCCTGCGACATGCGTGTCGCCTCGGATGACAGCGTGTTCGGCATGCCGGAGGTCAAGATCGGCATACCCTCCGTCGTCGAGGCGGCGCTGCTGCCGCCGCTGATCGGCTGGGGCCGCACCCGCCAGCTGCTGCTGACCGGCGAGAACATTTCCGCCGCCCAGGCGCTGGCATGGGACCTGATCGAGGAAATGGTGCCGGCGGCCAAGCTCGACGAGGCGGTTGAGGCGATGGTGGCCTCGATCGTCGCCTGCGGCCCGAAGGCAGTGCGGTTGCAAAAGGCGCTGATCCGCGAGTGGGAGGAGCTGACGCCGAGCGCCGGCGTGCAGGCAGGCATCGCCCGGTTCGCGAGCAGCTTCGACAGCCCGGAGCCGGCGCGGATGATCGGTGAGGCTTTGGCTCGGATGCAGAGGAAGTAGGTTAGCAAGGTTGGGCTCTGCCCAAACCCGCAAAGGGGCCGTCGCCCCTTTGAACCCCTCCACTCAAGTATGGCGCCCCGGAGTGCTACCCCTATGCTTTTTTGCCTGCGGCGCCAGATTTAGACCGTCACCGTCCGCCGCCGCATTAAAGCCGAGCGCAGGCAGGTCGCCACCATCTCGCCGCGCTGGTTGAATGCCTGATGCTCGAACACCACCACCCCGGCATCCGGCCGCGATGCGCTCGGCCGCACGCTGCGCACGATCGAGTGGGCGCGGATGGTGTCGCCGTGGAACACCGGCTTCGGAAACGCCACCTTGTCCATGCCGAGGTTGGCGATGGTGGTGCCCAGCGTGGTTTCGCCGACCGTCATGCCGATCAGCAGCCCGAGGGTGAACAGCGAGTTCACGATACGCTGGCCGAATTCAGTTTTCGACGCGAACTCCTCGTCGATATGCAGCGGCTGCGGATTGAGTGTCAGGCTGCTGAACAGCACGTTGTCCATCTCGGTCACGGTGCGCCGCAGCGAGTGCTCGAAGGTCTGGCCTTCGAAGAATTCCTCAAGGTAAAGTCCGGCCATGATTAGCTCCAGGTCGGGCTGGCTTGAGCGCGGCGCCCTGGCGGCAGTGTGGCCGAACTGAGCCGTTTGTTGAAGGGATGGAATTCATGGACTGGCGCGGGCTAGAGACGTTCTCGTTCGGCGACGGTCCTACGCTTGCGGACGAACTCGCGGCGCTGGTGCTTGCTGGCCTGAAGACCGCCACCTGCTGGTCGGCAGGCGACGGCCTGTTGACCGAGGTCGGCAAGCGGATGGTGATGCTGGACGGCTCGGGAGCACCGTTGGCGGTCCTCGAAACCATGGAACTGACGCAGGCGCGGTTCAACGAGGTTGGTGCGGCCTTCGCCTACGACGAGGGCGAGGACGATCGCAGCCTTGCCGCCTGGCGGACGGCGCACCGCAACTACTTCACTCGCAAAAACCAGTTCGCGGAGGATATGAAGCTCTGGTGCGAGCGCTTCCGGATCGTCGAGCGCATCGGCGGCCAGGATGATCGGGGCAGCGCCGCGGACGCATAGCTAGGTCGCCTGATTGCCCGCCGGCGCCGCGCGAACCAGGCGCGGTTCGCGCGGCACGGCCAGCCTGCCGCCGCGCACCCGGTCGCGCAGGCGGTTGACCATAGGGTCGATCAGCCGCCCGGCGCCGTAGGAAAACAGCACCGCGAGGGGAATGCCGCCGAACACCACGCCGTAGCTGAAGCCGCCGGCCAGGGAATAGAGAGCGACCTCGACGTTCTGGTGCTGCAAGTACAGCGGGTAGGACAGGTTGCCGAGCCATCGGTCGGCGGCCCGCAACCGGGTGAACGATCGGAACGCGAGGAAGACCATCAAGCCGAGCATCGCCGCCAGCAGCCCGGCCTGGAGCGGGACATTCCGGAGGTAGCCGTTTTCCGCGTTGACCGGGGAAAGCGTCGCGAAGTGCAGCACGATCCCGGCGAGCGAGAGCCACACCAGGGGCGCCATGCGCTTGCCGGCGCTGGTGAAGTACAGCGCGGCACCGAACGTGAAATACGAGATCAGGCCGACCTTCTCGGGTAGCCGGCCCAAAGCCGAAAGGATCAGCAGCGGCACCAGCACCGCGGCGATGCCGTAGGCTGATGCCAGCAGGCCGGTGCGCCGGCGTCGAGCACTGCTGGCAACGACCAGGCAGGTGAAGACGAGAAAGTAGAATATCATCTCGATCCGCACCGCCCACACGATGTCTATGAAATCGAAACCTTCCAGCCGGTTGGCACCCGGCAGGAAGCCCACCAGGTTAGCGGCGACGTTGCGGATACCGAATGCATCGATGAACTGGTCGGGATCCGGCCACACCCGTTCCGACAGATGAAGCGTACCGCGCGACAGGAACACGAGGTGAACGGCGATGGAAACGGCCAGCGCGCCCAGGTAATGCGGCACGATGCGCAGGAACCGGTTGGTGAGGAAGGCGAGCGGCTTCTCGGCATAAACCTGCGTCGCCGCCTCGGTGATCACGAAGCCGGACAGGCAGAAGAAGATCAGCACCGCCAGGCTGCCGATCTCCTGCGGCAGGACCGCATCGTAGAGCGCGCCGGCCGGTGCCACGTTGGTGACGAAATGCTGAACCACGACCAGGAACGCCAGCGCCAGCCGGAACGCACCGAGATGCTTGTATTGCAATCGGCCAAATTCTGCCTGCATCGATACTCACCGAACCTGGGCAACGTAAACCTGGGTTGCTACGGCATGCCCGGCCTCAACACATGAACCATACTATTCAGGAGATCATTGCGGCATCAACCAAGCCATTGCCTCGGCCAGTAGCGGCACGATCAACGAGGTGAACAGCCCGTTCAATCCGATCGCCAGCCCACCGAACGCACCCGCCGTCTCGTTCAGCAGCAACACCCGCGCGGTTGCCAGGCCGTGCCCGGCGGTGCCGGCGGCGAGCCCCACGGCGCGCCAGTCGGTGACGCCCAACGCGCGCGCCACCGGCCCCGCCAGCATGATGCTGACGATGCCAGTCAGCAGCACGAACACCGCGGTCAGGGATGGCTGGCCGCCGATCTGCTCGGCGATGCCCATGGCGATCGGCGTGGTCACGGATTTTGGCGCCAGCGACAGCACTGTCTGCCGGCTTGCGCCGAGCAGATGGGCGATCGCCATGGCGCTGGCGGCGGCGACAGCCGATCCCGCCAGGATCGCCGGCAGGATGGCCGCGGCCGATCGGTGGATTTGGTTGATGTTGGCATACATCGGTACCGCCAGCGCAACGGTCGCCGGTCCCAGCAGGACATGGATGTACTGGGCGCCTTGAAAATAGACGGGGTACGGCGTGCCGGTAGCCAACAGGAGCACGACGATCAGCCCGACGGCGATCAGCATCGGGTTGGCCAGGGTGCTGGCGCCGAATCGGCCGCTGATCTTCTGCGCCGCCTGATAGGCAAGCAGCGTGATGCCAAGCCCCAGCAGCGGCGTGGTCTGGAGGTACACCCAAAGGAAGTCGATGCCGTGATTCACCGGCGCGTGCCACGCGAAAGCCGCTGCATCAGCCAGCCGGTGACGCCGAGGCCAAGCGCCGTCGAGACCACGATCGCGACAAGCGCCGGCACCAGGTTCTGGCGCAGCACGTCGAGCTGCGTCACGATGCCGACGCCTGCCGGCACGAACAGCAGCAGCAGGTGGCGCAGCAACCCGGAGCAGTTCTCCCGCATCTCGGCGTCCGGCCCGCCGCGCCAGATCAGCCAGCCGAGCAGCAGCACCAGCCCGATCACCGGCCCGGGCAGCGGCAGGTTGCCGGCCCTGGCTGCCACCTCGCCGACAAACTGGCAGGCGATCAGGATGGTCAGGGTGCGCAGCATGGCCGGTTCCTAATCCCGCGTGGGGTTGGGCCGCCCGGCCAGCGCCAGCCCGAACAGGGTCGCCATCAGCGTGATCACGATCAGCAGCAGCCGCAGCGTGTAGCCGAGGTTCGCCGTGTCCAGCGCGAACCGAGCCCGCTGGCGCAGCCGCTCCGCTTCTATCCTTTCCGCGTAGCTTCCGGTGCCGCTGAGGATGGCAGGCAGGCTGTCATCGAGACGTGGGGCCATGGCAGCCAATGCCGCTTCCGGGTTGCTCCCTTTGGCGGCAACCGTCGCGTCGTCGAACGCGGCCTCGCGGGCCAGCGCGCGCTCCAACGGCACCGGGATGGCGTAGGTGGAAAAGATGCCCGTCATGCCCACGATGATGAACGCCATCGCCAGAAACGCCAGCAGGCTGTAGCTGGCGCGGGATTTCTTGACCGACGGCTTCAAGGCGTCATTCATGGCAGGCTCCTGGGATTGCGCATGTGGCGGATATGGGGCCGGCATCGCACGTTGCGGACCTCGCAGACAGTCCTGCCAGCTACGCGAAGGTTGACATGGCCCCGGTTCGACCGTATCCCCCAGCGCCTTCGACACAGACGCGACCGTCCTTCAAGACGCTACCTAGCCAGGACCACCCAGATGAAAGTTCGCAACAGCCTCCGTTCGGCCAAGATACGCGACAAGAACTGCCGCGTGGTGCGCCGCCGTGGCCGCGTCTATGTGATCAATAAGAAGAATCCGCGCATGAAGGCCCGCCAGGGCTGACTCTTCCGCCGGCTTCTGCTGATACCCGACACCCCGGCGCCCCATCCGGGGTGTTTCCATGTCCGGGGTCTCGTATTCCGGGTGTTCTTGCCCGCGATACCCTGAAGCGCCATCTTGCACAGGTAGATTACAGGCAGGAAGGGTGACCATGCGCCAGATGGAACCAAAAGCCGACGTGCTTGCCAGGCGTTCCGAGATCGTGGCCGGGTTGACCGCCCTGCTGACGCCCTCCGGCGTGATCTGCGAACCGACGCGCCTGAAACCTTATGAGACCGACGGCCTTCCCGCCTACCGCCAGATTCCGCTCGCCGTGGCGCTGCCCGAAACCACCGGGCAGGTCGCCGACGTGCTGGCGTTCTGCCACCGAAACGGCGTGCGCGTCGTTCCCCGCGGCGCCGGCACCAGCCTGTCGGGCGGCGCGCTGCCGATGGCCGATGCGGTCGTGCTCGGCATGATGCGGATGAATCGCATCCTCGAGATCGACTATCCGGATCGCCTCGCCGTGGTCCAGGCCGGAGTCACTAACATCGGCATCACCCAGGCGGTCGCCAGTGAGGGTTTCTTCTACGCCCCCGACCCATCCAGCCAGCTCGCCTGCATGATCGGCGGCAATGTCAGCATGAACTCGGGCGGCGCCCACTGCCTGAAATACGGCGTCACCGCCAACAACCTGCTCGGCCTCAAGGTCGTCACCATCGAGGGCGAGATTTTGGAGATCGGCGGCGCCCATCTCGACGCCAACGGCTATGACTGGCTCGGCCTGCTGACGGGCAGCGAGGGCCAGCTCGTCGTCGTCACCGAAGTCACGGTGCGCATCCTACGCTCGCCGGAAGGCCAGCGCGCCATGCTGGTGGCGTTCCCATCAAACGAGATCGCCGGCGCCTGCGTCGATGCCATCATCTCGGCCGGCATCATCCCGGTGGCGCTAGAATTCATGGATCGCCCGGCGATCCATGCCTGCGAGGCCTTCGCCCATGCCGGCTACCCGCTCGATGCCGAGGCGATGCTGATCATCGAGGTCGAGGGCAGCGTTGCCGAGCAGGACTTCCTGCTCGATCGCATCCGCGTCATCTGCGAGGGCTTCTCGCCGATGAGCATGCGGGTGTCCCAATCCGCCGAGGAATCGCTCGCGATCTGGAAGGGCCGAAAGGGCGCATTCGGCGCCGTCGGGCGCATCAGCCCAGACTACCTCTGCATGGACGGCACCATCCCGACCTCGCAGCTTGCCCACGTGCTTGCCCGCATTACCGAGATGAGCGACAGCTACGGCCTCAAGGTCGCCAACATCTTCCACGCCGGCGACGGCAACCTGCACCCGCTGATCATGTTCGACGCCAACGACCCGGCGAGCTTCCACAAGGCCGAAACTTTTGGCGCGGATATTCTCCGGCTCTGCGTCGAGGTCGGCGGCTGCCTGACCGGCGAGCATGGCGTCGGCATCGAGAAACGCGACCTGATGGGGGTGCAGTTCTCCGCCATCGAACTGGACCAGCAGCGCCGGATCAAGTCGGCTTTCGATCCGGATTGGCTGCTGAACCCGAGCAAGGTGTTTCCGCTTGCCGTTGCCGCGGAGTGACAGCGAAGGTCAGGGCTCTGCCCTGGACCCGCTAAGGGGCAGTCGCCCCGTAGAACCCCTTCACTTAGGTCAGGCGCTCCCGGGCGCTACCCGGGCGGGGTTTGGGGCGGAGCCCCATGCTTCTGAGTCTGAGATTGCCGAAGCGATCACTGCCGCAAGGGCGGCAAACGAGCCGATCTTTGTCCAGGGCAATGCCACCAAGCTGGGCATGATGCGCCCGGTCCAGGCCGCCCGCGTGCTGTCCACGACCAACCTCCGCGGCATCACGCTCTACTCGCCGCAGGAGCTGATCATCGCCGCCCGCGCCGGCACGCTTTTGTCGGAGATCGAGGCGGCATTGGCCGCCAACGGCCAGCACCTGATCGCCGAGCCGCCGGACTTTTCCGCCCTGCTCGGCAACGGCTCGGCGCAGACGTTGGGCGGCATCGTCGCCACCAACCTGTCGGGTCCGCGCCGGGTGGCCTGGGGGGCGACGCGCGATCACGTGATGGGGGTTCGCGCGGTCAACGGCCATGGCGAGGTCATCCATTCCGGGGGGCGGGTGCTGAAGAACGTCACCGGCCTCGATCTGTGCAAGCTGCTCACCGGCAGCCACGGCACGCTGGGCGTCATCACCGAGGTCACGCTGAAGGTGCTGCCCGCGCCGGAAGCCGTTGGCACGTTGCTGCTGGCCGGCCTGGACGCGGCCCGGGGCGTGGCCGCGCTTTCGGCGGCGCTCGGCTCGCCCTACGGCGTGTCCGGCGCGGCTTTCCTGCCAGCGGATGCGGCTGCCCTGGTGCCGGAGCTTGCCGCCGCCGGGCGAAGCATCGCGATCGTCAGGATCGAGGATTTCTCCGCGTCCGTCGCCTATCGAACCGAGCGCCTGCGAGCCGATCTGGCAGGCTTCGGCACGCCCGACATCCTGGATGACGCCACCAGCCGAAGCCTGTGGCGGGCGGTGCGCGACGCGGTGCCGCTGCCGGCGGAATCCTCGAGCGCGATCTGGCGCATCTCGGTGCGGCCCTCCGCCGGACCCCGGGTGCTGGAGGTGCTGTCGCACCAGATCGGCGCCCGCGGTTTCCTGGATTGGGGTGGCGGGCTGGCCTGGATCGCCGCCGCCGCCGGCACCGCCAGCCATGAAGCGGTGGAGCGCGTGGCACTCGCGGCCCACGGTGCCTGGACCCTGTTCCGCGCGCCGGACGCGTTGCGCGCTGCAGTCGCCGTCATCCCGGCCGAGGCCGCCGCAATGGCCCGCATCACGCGCCGGGTGAAGGCGGCGTTCGATCCCGGGTTCCTGCTCAATCCCGGCCGCTTCTACGCGGGGCTGTAGCGCGATGCGGATACCCAGCACGCTGATCATGCTGCCCTGCCTCGCCGCGTTCTTTCTCTGCCTGGTGCGCTTCTACCAGGCGCGCGGCCGGCCCGGCATCTTCGACGTTCGCTTCCTGGCCGCCGCCGCGGCGATCCTGACGATGATCGCCTACCTGCTCGTAACGGTGCTGACCGACAATTCGGCGATGATCTCCCAGGTGTTCCTCGGCCTGGCGCTCGGCTTGCTGATCCTGGCGGCGCTGCTGTTCCACCATCACCGACCGGCAAGATAAGGCCCGACCCATGCAGACCCACTTCACCGCCGAGCAGCTGCGCGATCCCGACATCGCGGAGTCCAACCAGATCCTGCGTAGCTGCGTCCACTGCGGCATGTGCACCGCGACGTGCCCGACGTTTCTGCTGCTCGGCGACGAACTTGACAGCCCGCGCGGCCGCATC
>JANXRT010000264.1 GCA_025356735.1 Acetobacteraceae bacterium
CCTGGATCATGGTCATCGTCTGGGGTCGACACGGCCGGGAACTTCCGCGGCACTTGCCTTCGCCGACATCGCTGCCGCCGGGCTGTCGTTGCTGCTGGCCTGGTCGGCGGTAACCTCCGGCGTGCTGCCATCGACGCTGTCGCATGACGACGCGACCCTGCCCGGCGGCATGCCACCCTTCATCGTCGAGTTTGCGGTCATCGTGGCGGGTCTGGTCGGCTACTTTGCGATGCAGGGGCACTATCATCGCCGGGTTCCGCTATGGTGGAAGATGCCCGGCGTCGTCGCCGCGAGCTTCGTTGCCGTGCTGTGCACCGCATTTCTCGAATTCGCGTTCAACACCGGCACGTCGCGCGGCCTCGTGATCGGCTCCTGGCTGCTGTTCCCGCCGATGGCGGCGCTGCTTCGCGGCCTTGCCCGGCGGCTGCTTCAGACCGCCGGGCTGTGGCACATACGCACCATCGTCGTCGGCAACGAGGCCGCGATCGACCGCGTCACCGATGCGCTGACCTCCGAGCCGGAGCTCGGCTATCGGATCGTCGGTGCAGTCGCATCGTCCTCCGTCGGACAGTTGCCCGGGGATGGCTACTGGACCCGCCTGATGCATCAGTTCCGGGCCCATCTCGTGGTTCTAGCGCCCGAGCCGGACCAGCCGCTCGACCGTGCCATCAACGACGACCTGGTGCTGGAGAACGTGCCGTTCGCCGTCATGCCGCAGGCGGCGGGGCTGCCGGTCTCGGGGTCGGTGCAGCCGTACTTCTTCAAGCACGACCTGACCATGGTCTCCTACGGCGCCAACATCGCGCGGCCGGTGTCCCGCGCGGTCAAGATCGTGCTCGACCTGCTCGGCGCCTCGTTCCTCGTGCTGTTCCTGTCGCCGCTGCTGCTGGCCATCGCCATCGCCGTCTCGCTCGATGGCGGCCCTGTGCTGTACGCCCACATACGGCTGGGTGCCTCGAAGCGGCGGTTTCCATGCCTGAAGTTCCGTTCCATGAGCCAGGACAGCGCCGCCATCCTCAACCACGTGCTGAGCACCGATCCGGCCGCCGCGGCCGAGTGGGCGGCGACGCAGAAGCTGCGCCACGATCCGCGCGTGACCCGGGTGGGCGCGTTGCTGCGCAAGACCAGCCTCGACGAGCTGCCGCAGCTGTTCAACGTCTTGCGATTGGAGATGAGCCTAGTCGGGCCACGCCCGATCGTCGAGAACGAGGTCCGCCACTACGGCGGCGACATCGCCTACTACTACAAGGCGCGGCCAGGGGTGACGGGCCTGTGGCAGGTCAGCGGACGCAGCGACACGACCTATGTCCGTCGCGTCGAGCTGGACACCTGGTATGTCCGCAACTGGACCTTGTGGAACGACCTGGCGATCCTTGGCAAGACGCTGCCGGCGGTGCTGAAGCGGACCGGTGCGGTATGATCCGGGTGTCATGAAATGGTGATGAAAACTGACATGCTGCGGCAATGGCTGTTCCCGTCGGCGCGGCTGCCTTCCGCCGCCGGGAAGCGGACAAGGCCGGCCAACACGATGCCGCCGATGCGGGTTCGGCTGGAACCGACGCTGCTGCCGCCGGGCGAGGCCTTCACGCCGACCCAGCCGAAGCCCGGCCGGCGCCAGATCACCGGGCGGCAGGCCGAGCTCGACCGCATCCTGCAAGCGTTGCGCGAGGAACACGCCCATGTCGTGCTCTACACCGAGCGCGGACGCGGCAAGACCTCGCTCGCCAACCTGGTGAT
Source organism: Acetobacteraceae bacterium (assembly GCA_025356735.1). Classification (GTDB taxonomy): domain Bacteria; phylum Pseudomonadota; class Alphaproteobacteria; order Acetobacterales; family Acetobacteraceae; genus PALSA-911. The sequence continues at coordinate 1,738 of JANXRT010000264.1, forward strand.
CGAGACCCTGCGCCAGGGCGGCGTGATCGTCGCGCGCCACACCTGCGAGGCCGGCAGCAGCTTCGACAGCGTGATCCGCGGCCTGATGCGCGACCTGCCGCGCTCGCTGCTGGCGGTCGCGGCCAACGACCCGGCCGAAATCGGCTGCGAGGCGGCGCTGCCGGCCGGCGACCTGCGGCCACGCGATGTTGTCGCGCTGATGTCACGGCTGACATGCCGCAGCTTGGTCTGCGTGATCGATGAGTTCGATCGCATCGAGGATCCGGGAACCCGCACCCGGCTCGCCGACACCATCAAGCAGCTGTCCGACCAGGCGGTCGCGCTGCTGTTCATGGTCGTCGGCGTGTCGGAGAACCTGGAGCAGATACTCGGCCAGCATCCCTCGATCCAGCGCAACCTGGTGGCGCTGCATCTGCCGCTGCTCACCGACAACGAGATCGCGACGGCGCTGGAGAAGGGCGCGCGCGAAGCCGGCTTCAGCCTGTTTCCATCGATCGTCGAGCGTGTCGTGGGCCTGGCCCGCGGCGCCCCCCACATGGCGCAGCTGCTGGGACTGCGCCTGGTCCAGGCGGCATCGCGGCGCGGCGACGCACAGGTCGCGGAGGCCGATTTCGATGCCGCGGTGGACCAGCTGCTGGCCGAGGCGTCGCCATCCGCGATGGCGCTGTATGCTTCGCTGCTGGCCGGCGAGAGCGCCGCGAAGATGGTCCGCGCGCTGCGCGCGCTGGCCGGCGCGGCACAGGATCCGTGGGGTCGGATCGCGATCCTGCCATCGTTCCGCGACGGCATGGCGGTCGGCGAGAGCTACATCCGGGCCGACGAGTGGCATCGCCTGCTCGACGCACAGGTGCTCAGGCCGGCGGCCGGGGCCTATGGCCTGTACATGTTCGCCGATCGTGGCTTCCTGCATCTTGTGCTGCTGATCGATGCGCAGATGACGCCGCTGGCCACGCCGGCGCAGGATTTCGCGAGTGCCGGCCTGCATCGGCTGGCCTCGGATCACTGAGCCGGATCGGATTGGGATTATGGCAGCGAGGACCCGATGAACGTTTCCGTGGGCAATGCCCCCGTTGGTAATGCCCCCGTTGGCAACGCCGGCCTGCTGACGCCGCCTCCAACCGGCATCCAGCTTGGGCAACTGGCAAAGCTGTTGCGCCGCCATGCCTGGCTGATCGGCATCTGCGCACTAATCGGCATGGTCGGCGCCTACGCCATCGCGCGGCTGGTGCCGAAATCGTACACCGCCTCCAGCCTCATCGCCGTCGAGGGCGACCGCTTCGCGATCCCCGAGCTTCAAGGCGCGCTGCGCAACGAGAACGCCCCCGATCCGATGCCGTGGGTGCGCACCGAGATGCAGGCGATCACGTCGCGCGACCTGCTGCAGGTCGTCACGGCGAAGCTTCACCTGGGCGAGCTGCCGGAATTCAACGCGGCGCTGCGCCCGCCCACCTTGATCCAGGAGGTCAGGCAGGCAATCGGCTCGCTGCTGCCGCAGGATCCGGGTGCGGCCAACGCCGCCGGGCCGGAGGAGGCGATCCTCGGCGCCGTCAGCC
>JANXRT010000282.1 GCA_025356735.1 Acetobacteraceae bacterium
GCCGGCAACGTGGCGCTGACTTCGTTTGGTGCCATCACAGAAACCGGCGCCGTGATCGCCGGCACCTTGTCAGGCAGCGCCACGCTCGGCGCCTCGTTGACCGGAACCAACGCCGTCACCAACCTCGGCAACTTCACGGCCCAGGGATTTGCGCTGCGTGATGCGTCGTCAATGGACATCATCGGCGCGCTCGACGGCGGACCCGGCGTCACCGTTCAGTCGGCCGGGCAGCTTTCAGTCGATGGATCGGTCGACGCGACAGCGGTGAGCCTTGCCGGCAACGCTATCGGCATCAGCGGCCGCATCGCGGGTGACATCGTCACCCTCGCCGCCGCGGGCGTGATTGCCGAAACCGGCAGCATCATAACCCCGACGCTCACCGGAACCGCCGGATCGGCGAGCTTCGCCGGCGGCAACACGATCGTGACCCTGGCCGCATTCTCGACCATCCACGACTTCACCCTGCGAGACGGCCGCGCGCTGACCGTGGTCGGCCCGTTGACCTCCGGTGGGCTGGCAGCGGTTGATACCGGGGCCAGCAGCCTGACCCTGCCGGCCGGGTCCAGCATCATCGCCAACGCCGTCGCGCTAAGCGGCGGAACGCTGAGGATCGCCGGCGCCATCAATGCCCCCTCGACGATTTCACTTGCTTCGGGTGGTTCCATCGGTATCGACGGCGCAATAACCGGCGGCATTCTGTCGACCTTTGCCGGCGGCGAAATAGCTGAACCGGGTACCCTGAACGTTGCCAGGCTAACCGGGAGTGCGGTCAGCGCCGACTTCACTGGTGCCGGCACCAACAACATAGCCAGCCTGACCAATTTCACGACGCCCGGCGCGCTCACGTTGACCAGCGGCGGCTCGGTCGCGGTAGCCGGCAACAGCGTCGGCTCCAGCCTGACCATCACCGCGCCAGGCATCGTCTCGGCGCAAGACAACAGAGCCGCCGGCGACGTCCGGATCGTGGCCGGCGCGATCGTCACCTCGGGCAGCAACAGCGCGCCGCGCATCAATCTGAACGCCGCCGGATTGGTCACTTTCGCCGGCGGCAGCTTCGTCTCGGGCCGCACAGCGGTTCCAGCGGGTCAGATCAGCAACGCTCAGGTGCCGCCCGCCGGCAGCCCCGGCATCCATGTCCTGGCGTCCAGTTTCGAGCAGACCGGCACGACGGCGATCGCCGTTCCGGCCACCCTGACAATCGACCTCGCGGGCTCCGGGTCTGCGCGTTTCAATGATCTCCAGGCCGCCAACACCGACCTGTTCCTCAATCTTACGTCCGGTTCAGGATCCGGACAGATTAACGTCGCCAGGCTGCGGGTTGCCTATGTGACCCTGAACCCGGCCGGGGGAGCTTTTACCGGCCTGGTGGGCGGCCAAGGCGGCCAATCGGCGGCCTCGGTCGCCCTGATCACGTTGCCGAATTCAAAGTACCGCTTCAATTCCTGCGCCATTGGTTCGGTGAACTGCTTCGTCATCTCGCAGATCGGCGCGCCGATAGGATCGCCACTATCCGACATCTCGATCGCGCCGGCGGCATCCGACCGCGACGACCTCGAGCTGCTGCTGCCGAACGTCGCGGACAGGGACTATTAGGAATGGGCATCGTGCCGCAGCCATGGATGCGCCTTGTGAGAGTAGCCGGCACACCGCTTCTTGCGGTCCTGTTGCTTGCCAGCTGCGCGACGCCGCCTGACAGCGCCTACGTCAAGGGTGGGTCCGCCCACGCTGCACAAGCTGGCGTCGCGCTAGGCATCGACGCTGCCGGCAAGAAATGCGAGCAACAGGCGCAGTCCACCGGCGAAGCCTACATCTTCTGCGGTGAATGGAGCCAGCCCAGCGCCAAGATCCTGGCCGGCGCCGCCGGTCCGCCAATCGAGCTCGCGACCAGCAGCCTGTGGCGCACCGTGCTTGACCGGCGCTTCGACTGCGGCGAGCCGCACGCGACCAGCATTCTCGGCGGAGAGCCCGCAGCCTTGCTTGACTGCCGGCGCAAGATTGGCGGCTGGCCGCAGATCGGCCTGGTGGCGCTGGTCGCCGGGCGCGCCTACTTTGCCGATGGCCTGCAGCCGGAACTTTCGGTCATGGAGCGCTCGATCGGCATCCAGGCCGGCAAGTTGGCATCGGAGGCGGTCAGCCAGGCTCCGCCATCGCAAGCCTTGGCCGCCGAACGGCTGGCGGCGCAATCCTTCAGCTCCAGCGACATCAGTCAGTACGAACAGCTGATGCAGGCCGGGGCGCAGGCCAATCGCACGCAGAACTACGACTCTGCGGAGAAGGCGTACCGTGCCGCGTTGGCGCTGCAACAGAAGGCGCTCGGCGCCAACAACGCCAATACCGCGGCACCGCTGATGCACCAGGCGATGCAGCTTTCCAACCAGGGCCGCTACGCCGAGGCTGATGCGTTGTTCTCACGTGCCCAGCTGCTGGCGGCCCAGCCGGGCCTCGGCGACAAAACGGCGCGGCCGCGGCTGACCCACTACCGCGCGCTCGACCTGCTCAATCAGAACAAGCTGCCACAGGCGCTCGACCTCGCGGTGCAGGCGGAAGCGCAGTATTCGGCACTGCTCACGCCGGCTCTGCTGGCGACCAGGTCATCCGCGCGCACCAACGTCAACACGCTGGGCGCGGCGGCGCTGGCGGATCGCCTGGCCGACCAGCAGGGCCTCGCCGACCCTCAGACCGAGGCCGCCCTGATGGGCGTCGTCGAGGTCCGCCGCAACGAGGCCAACATTCTGAAATGGCAGGGTCACGGCCCGGAGAGCGAGATCATGGCCCAAAGCGCCGTCGATCTCGCCCGCGCGCGCGGTTGGTCGCAGCCGGTAGTTACCGCCCGGCTGCTGCGGACCTCGGCCGAAATAGCGTCGTTGCGGGGCGATTATCAATCGGCCAACAGCCAGTTCGCGCAATCCGCCGCCGCCTTCAACCGTGCCATGCCCGGCGCCCGGCCGGCCGCCGATACCGAGTTCCTGCGGGCCGCGGCGCTTATTTGGCTGGACCGGCCCGACGATGCCGTCGAAGCCTGCCGCAACGGCGCGCATCTGCTGCAGGTGCTGAAGGCCGGCACGTCCGGCGAGCTGATCGAGCCCTGTCTGTCGGCCTACGCCGCCGCCGCTGCCGCTCGGCCACAGCAACGTCAATCGCTGCTGGCCGAAATGTTCGAGACTGCCCAGCTCGGCCAGACCAGCGTCACCAGCCAGCAGATCGCGCGCGCCACCGCCCGGCTGTCGGAGAACGCGCGCGACAACCGGGTCGGCGACGCCATCCGCCGCCGTGAGACGGCGGGTAGCGCGCTGGCCGAACTCTATCGCCAACGCGACACCAGCGAGGAGGCACGGAAATCCGGCGGCGCGGCCAACGTCGCCGAGGCTGCCGAACTCGACAGGAAGATCAACGAGGCGCAGGCGAACGAAGCCGACTCAGATGTCGCATTGCAGGCAGCGTCGCCGAACTACGGCCAGCTGGTGCAGCAGGTGGTGCGGGCGCAGGAGATTTTGGACCTTCTGCGGCCGAATGAGGCGTTCGTCGCGACCATGCTTGGCAATACGACCGGCTGGAGCTTCCTGCTGCACCAGGACGAAAAAGGCCAATCCGGTATAGTGGTGGCGCCGATCGCCGGCGGCACGCAGCGGATGGCCGAGCTGGTCAAGAAAACCCGCGCCAGCATCGAGCCGACATCCGGCAGCACACCGCCGCCGTTCGATGTCGTCAGCGCCCAGGCGATCTACGCCGCCGTGCTCGGTGGCTTCTCCGGCGCGCTGGATGGCGCCGCCAGCCTGACCGTGGCCCCTTCCGGACCGTTGCTGGCGATACCGTTCGCGGCCCTGCTGACGGGAGCTGCCGATCCCGCCAACCTGGCCGCCGCGCCGTTCCTGATCAAGCGCATGACCGTCACGCACGTGCCGGCGGCGGCCAACTTCGTCGCCTTGCGCAAGGTGGCACGCTCGCAGGCGCGCAACCCCTGGTTCGGCTTCGGCGACTTCCACCCGGTCACCCTGCGCCAGGCGCAGGCGAGCTTCCCGGCCGGCCCATGCGCCGACTCGGCCCGACTGCTGGCCGGCCTGCCGCCGCTGCCCGGCGCCCGCGCCGAGCTCGAGGAGGCAAGGATGCTGGAGAGTGCCGGCACCGCGGACCAGCTGCTCGGCCTTGGCTTCACGGCGCAGGCGGTTCGCGCCGCGTCGCTGCGGGACTTTCGGGTGCTGCATTTTGCCACCCATGCGCTGTTGCCGACCGATCTGGTATGCCAGGACGAGCCGGCGATCGTCACCTCGACGCCGCTTGCCGCAGCGGATGCCTCCGGCGCGCTGCTCAGTGCGTCCCGCGTGGCGCAGCTTCAGCTTGATGCCGACACGGTGATCCTGTCGGCGTGCAACACCGGCGGACCGAACGGGGGCACCGCCGGCGAGAGCCTGTCAGGACTGGCACGCAGCTTCTTCTACGCCGGCGCGCGATCGTTGCTGGTGACGCACTGGCCGGTCAACGACCAGATAACCCGCATTCTCGTGGTCACCACGCTGAAGCACTACAAGGAAGACGCGGCACTCGGCTTGGCGGCGGCCCTGGGTGCCTCGCAAAGGGCACTGATCGCCCAGGCCCACGGCGATCTCGCTCTGCTCGCCCACCCCTACTACTGGGCGCCGTTGGCGCTGATCGGCGAGAGCAGCCCGGGTGGGGTCCTAACTTCTGGAAAGGTTGCCGGAGTTACCGCTTCGGGGATGCGCGTTGGCAGTCTATGATCCCGGCATAGCGGCAAATCAGGGGCTTCGGATGGAAGGCGGCCGACTGGGCAAATACGAAATCCGGAAGGCTTTGGGCAAAGGTGCCGCCGGCACCGTGTATGAGGCCTGGGATCCGGCCATTGCCCGGCATGTCGCGATCAAGACCGTAAAACTACCCGACGCCAGCGACGAGGAGGCACAGGAGCAACTGGAGCGTTTCCGGCGCGAGGCCCAGGCCGCCGGCCGGCTGACCCATCCCAACATCGTCGGCGTGTTCGACTATGGCGAAACCGACGAGATCGCCTATATCGTGATGGAATATATTGACGGCGAGTCGTTGAAGGCGGTTCTCGACCGCCGCGACACCTTCCACATCGCCGATGTCGTGCGCGTCATGGACGAGCTGCTCGCCGGCCTCGGCTACAGTCACGAGCGTGGCGTGGTGCACCGAGACATCAAGCCGGCCAACCTGATGCTGACCAAGCAGGGCCAAGTCAAGATCGCCGATTTCGGCATCGCGCGGATCGAGAGCAGCGGTCTGACCCAGGTCGGCACGATCATGGGCACGCCGGCCTACATGTCGCCCGAGCAGTTCACCGGCCTGGCGGTGGATGCGCGCACCGATCTCTATTCGGCGGGCGTCGTGCTGTTTCAGCTGCTTACCGGCGAGCGCCCGTTCGAGGGCAGCATGACCGCAATCATGCAGAAGGCGCTGAACACGGCGCCGTCGCGACCCTCCGACCTTGCGGTCACGGCGCCGGTGGCGTTCGACGCCGTGGTGTCGCGAGCCATGGCAAAGCGCCCCGAAGACCGCTATGCCGACGCGAAATCGTTTGCTGCGGCGTTGCATGAAGCGTTGGCGCCCCCGCCTCCGCCGGCATTCGACTCCGATGCGACGATGTTGCAGGCGCAACCGGCGGCGCCGACGCCAACCGCAGCGCGGGTCGATCCGGTAGTGGCGCCGAAGAAGAAGGGTTCGGCATTGTTGCCGGTGATCGCCGGCGCCGCGATCTTCCTGGCGCTGGCGGGCGGCGCCTGGTTGCTGTTCGGCGGATCGCCCGGCCATTCTCCCGAGATCGCCCAATCCGCTGCGCCTGCAATCCCGTCAACTCCGGTTCAGCCGCCGGCGCCCCAACTGGCTGCACCCACGGTCACGCCTCCGGCTGTTGTGGCACCGGCTGCCACGGTGGACCGGCGGGCTCTGGTGGCAGCGATCGCGGGGCTTCCCTGCGCTCTGCTAAATGGCAATCTGCCCGAGGAAGGCAGCTGGCTCAGTCTCAACGGCGTTATCGCCGATGGCACCCCGCGCGCCGCGCTGGACCACGCATTGGCCGAGAACGCCCAGGGCATGCGCCCTGAAGGTGTCGTTCAGGGCTTTCCAACCAATCCCGATTATTGCCGCATGCTCGATATCCTGGCGCCGCTTGGGCCACGGTTCGGTGATGCCACCCTGCCGATCTCGGTGCGCGCGCTCGACGGCCGCACCCGGCTGCTGACCGACGAAGCCATCAAGCTGCGGGTGAGGATGGCCGGTTTCGCCGGCGAAATGCGGATCGACTACCTATCGATCGACGGCAGCGTCTATCACGTTCACCCCGCCGACGGTGCCAGTCCGCGGATCTACTCGCCGGGCCAGGAAATAACCCCCGGGCCGGCCAATGCTGACGGCAAGATCGGCGAGGTCGGCGAACCCTACGGCTACGATATGATCATGGCGACCGCCTCGTCGTTGCCCTTGTTCGCCAAGCCGCGGCCGGCGTCTGAGCCGACTGCCTCCTACCTCAAGGACCTCGAGACCGCCGTTGACGGGCTGCACAAGCGCGGCGGCCGGGTGGACGCCGCGGCGATGATCCTGCTGACCGGGC
>JANXRT010000330.1 GCA_025356735.1 Acetobacteraceae bacterium
AGATCACCGCGACCTCCGTGGTGCCGCCGCCGATATCGACGATCATCGAGCCGGACGGTTCCGTGACCGGCAGGCCGGCGCCGATCGCCGCGGCCATCGGCTCCTCGATCAGCAGCACTTTTCGCGCGCCCGCGCTTTCCGCGCTTTCCTGGATAGCGCGACGCTCGACGGCGGTGGAGCCGGACGGCACGCAGACGATGATGAGGGGGGACGCGAGCCGGCGGCGGTTATGCACCTTGCGGATGAAGTGCTTGATCATCTCCTCCGCAACCTCGAAGTCGGCGATGACGCCGTCGCGCAGCGGCCGGATGGCGGAAATGTTGCCCGGGGTGCGGCCGAGCATCTGCTTGGCCTCCTCGCCGACGGCAAGCACCTGCTTCTTGCCGCGGACGTCGGCGATAGCGACAACCGAGGGCTCGTCCAGCACGATGCCACGGCCCTTGACATAGACCAGCGTGTTGGCGGTGCCGAGGTCGATCGCCATGTCGGCGGACATGAAGCCGAGCAGCCGGGAGAACATAGGCGCGACCTTTTGGTGAAGCGCGGGATTACGCCGGGTGCCCGCCGATAACAAGGAGTTTACGTGCCTGGCCACAATCGTGGCCAGGTTCTTGTCTGGCGGGTTGGTGGGGCAACGAATGGAAACGCCCCGCGTTATGCCGGACAGACACGGGGAGACGGTCCATGAACAGTTACTTCAAACGTTGCGCGGTCATCGGCGCGACCATTGCCATGGCGGCGCTGGGTGGCTGCACCGACCCCTATAGCTCAGGCCAGCGCACCGTAGGCGGCGGGCTAATCGGCGCCGGCGCGGGAGCCGCGATCGGCGGCCTGGCCGGTGGTGGATCGGGTGCGGCAATCGGCGCGTTGACCGGCGGCGCGGTTGGCGCCGGCACCGGCTATGTCACTACCCCGGAGCGGGAAACCCGTGGCAACTACGGCTACGACCAGCGCGAGCCGGAGCGCCGCCGCAACTACAACGGCTACTGAGCCGGGAACTCAGGAGTCGGGAACTCGAACCGCACCGCGATCGCCGCGGTGGCGATGACCGCGATGTCTGTGCCTTCGTCATCGGGCACGTCCAGGCCGCCCTTGACCACGTGGACCGTGACCTCGCCATGCGGCAGGGAGGCTTTGACCCTGTCAGCATCGACCTGGTCTGGGCGCTGAACGCCAATCGTGACCTCGACCTGCATTTTGGTGGAGTCCAGCTTCAGGGTGCGGATCAGGGTCAGCGAGCTGTGGTGCAGCGCGTCCTGCACCGCCCGCAAAGCCGCCTTGGTGTAGTCGCCGCCATGCAGGTCGTTACCGGCGCCCATTTCCAGGATGAACCGCTTCAGTGCCATTGGTGCGCTCTCAGCCGAGATTGACGCGAACGACCGCGGCGGCATGGGCGATCACGGTCGAGCCGGTACCAGCGTCGTTGAAAATCTCCAGCCCACCCTCGACCAACTTCACCGTGCCGGTGCCATGCGGCAGCACTGCCAGGACGGCGGCAACATCGACCTGTTCGGGCTTCGGCACGCCGATATGGATTTCGACCTGCATCGAGTCGGTGGCAGCGCCCAGGCAATCGACGGTGAGGGTGTTGTGCCAGAGCGCGTCGCGCAGGGCACGGACGGCGGCCTTGGTGTAGTCGGCGCCTCGGATGTCGGTGCCCATTCCGATTTCTAGGACTACGCGTTTTAGGGGCATGGTTATCTCCTGAAGCAAGGATGGGGCTCTGCCCCAAACCCCGCCGGGGTTGCGCCCCGGGGCGCTACCCTTAAGTAGTGGGTTCTAAGGGCTTGCCCTTAGCGGGGCCCAGGGGCAGAGCCCCTTGACCTTCTAGACGTCCAAATTAGCCACCTTCAGCGCATTACTAACAATGAAGTCCCGTCTTGGCTCCACCACGTCGCCCATCAACGTCGAAAACACCTGCCCGGCATCCTCGATGTCGCCGACCTTGACCTGCAGCAGCGTGCGCACCGAGGGATCGAGCGTGGTCTTCCAGAGCTGGTCCGGGTTCATCTCGCCCAGGCCCTTGAAGCGCTGGATGGTCAGGCCGCGGCGGCCGTGCGCCAGGATGCGGTCGAATGCCGTCGCCGGACCTTGCACCGCGCTCTCGTCGTTGTTGAATTTCAGCCGGGCCGGCTCGGAAAAGCGCGCGCCGAGCAACTCCCACCGGTCGGCCAGCCAGCGCGCCTCGGCGCTGCGCAATACGGCGATGTCTAGGCTGTGCCGTTCCGAAACACCGCGCACCATCCGGGCCATGGTCAGGCCGCGCTCATCGGCGACGACCTTCCAGCCGCGCTCCTCGGGCAGCGAGATCGCGTCCAGCCGAACGGCGAGCGGCTGTGCGGTCGCCATCGCGCGGGCGGTGTCGGGGGTCAGGGCGCCGGCGATCGCCGCCTGTTCCAGCAGCGCGATCGGCGCGGTCGAGGACAGGCGGCGCAGCCGCAAGGTGGCCTCACGCAGCCAGACCGCCTCCTCGATCAGTTCGGAGCCTTCCAGCACGCGGCCGTCGGCGTAGCTCAGCCGGGCCTCGCCTAGCGACTTGTCGAGCAGGAATTCCTCCAGTGCGCGGTCGTCCTTGAGGTAGCGCTCGTCGTTGCCGCGCTTGGCGCGGTAGAGCGGTGGCTGGGCGATATACAGGTGGCCGCGATCGATCAGCTCGGGCATCTGGCGGAAGAAGAAGGTCAGCAGCAGGGTGCGGATGTGGGAGCCGTCCACGTCGGCGTCGGTCATGATGACGATGCGGTGGTAGCGCAGCTTGGCGATCGAGAACCCGCCCAGCTCCGGCTCGCCGCGCCCGATGCCGGTGCCGAGCGCCGTGATCAGCGTGCCGATCTCGGCGCTACCCAGCATGCGGTCGAAGCGTGCCCGCTCGACGTTGAGGATCTTGCCCTTGAGCGGCAGGATCGCCTGGTACTTGCGGTCGCGGCCCTGCTTGGCAGAGCCGCCGGCGCTGTCGCCCTCAACCAGGAAGATTTCCGACTTCGCCGGATCACGCTCCTGGCAGTCGGCCAGCTTGCCGGGCAGGGTGGACACGTCCAGCACGCCCTTGCGGCGGGTCAGGTCGCGCGCCTTGCGGGCAGCCTCGCGGGCGGCCGCGGCGTCCATCACCTTCTGGATGATCGATTTGGCTTCCTTGGGGTGGGTCTCGAACCAGTGGGAGACCGCATCGGCGACCGCCGCCTGGACCACCGGCTGAACCTCCGAGCTGACCAGCTTGTCCTTGGTCTGCGAGGAGAATTTCGGGTCCGGCACCTTGACCGACAGCACAGCCGACATGCCTTCGCGCATGTCGTCGCCAACCAGCGCCAAGCCTTCCTTCTTGCCCATGCCCTCGGCGTATTTGGTGACGACGCGGGTCAGTGCCTGGCGGAAGCCGGCGAGATGGGTGCCGCCGTCGCGCTGGTGGATGTTGTTGGTGAAGCACAG
>JANXRT010000346.1 GCA_025356735.1 Acetobacteraceae bacterium
CGCGTTCGACCTGCGCATGCCGGCCGACATCCATACCGAGTTCGCCGGCAACGCGCGCTACCTGCAGGACAGCCTGAGCTCGCAGCCGATGCTGATCGGCGCCGCGCTGATCTCGATCTACATCGTGCTCGGCGTGCTGTACGAAAGCCTGATCCAGCCGCTGACCATCCTGTCCACCCTGCCGTCGGCGGGGGTCGGCGCGCTGCTGGCGCTGCTGGTCACCGGCACCGACCTGTCGATCATGGGCATGATCGGCATTATCCTGCTCCTGGGCATCGTCAAGAAGAACGCCATCATGATGGTCGATTTCGCGCTGGAGGCGCAGCGCGAGCAGGGCATGGCGGCGTTCGAGGCCATTCATGCCGCCTGCCTGGCGCGGTTCCGGCCGATCATCATGACCACGCTCGCGGCGCTGTTCGGCGCCATCCCCCTGGCGCTGTCGTTCGGCACCGGCAGTGAGCTGCGCCGCCCACTCGGCATCGCCATCATCGGCGGCCTGATCGTGTCGCAGATGCTGACGCTTTATACGACGCCGGTGATCTATCTGGCGCTGGAGCGGCTGGCGGGTGGCAGGCGAGCGGCTATTCGGATGGCGCCGGCTGAGTAGTTCAGGTTGGGCTCTGCCCAAACCCGCCAAGGGGCAGTCGCCCTTTGTGACCCCTCTACTTAGGATAGGTTCACGATAGGGTTGGGCTTGGGCGCTCCGCTGAGGCAGAAACCCAAACCAGACCGCGCCATAAGCCGACGCCTTCATATTCAGCGGTGAAGTCGCGCGATGGTTCTCGCCGGAGCTTCAACCGCGCCATCACCGCCTGCGAACGCAGGTTGTCGGCACTTGTATAGGAAACTATTTCCCTTAGCCTCAAACGTCGAAAGGCGTCCGCCAAGGCGGCATCAGCGCTTTCAGTCGCGTAGCCGTAGCCCCAGGCTTTCCGGAGCAAACGCCAGCCTATCTCAAAATGAGCTCCGAGCGGATGATCCGGGACAAGGCGGGGTACAACCCCTGCGTAACCTAAAAAGACGCCTTTGGCGTCCTCAACCGCCCACCAGAAACACCAGGCTCCAAATATATGTTGTTGTAGCGATCGAACTTCGCGTCACTCACGGTTCTGCCGATTGGACCGCCTTGGTCAGCCATCACTTCCGGGTCAGCATGTAATTGAGCAAAGGCCGCGCGATGCTTGTCGTGCCAGGGCTGGAGCTTCAACCGCCTTGTCTGGATCATCAATCGAGCCTCAAGCCCCAAGCTTGCTGCCTTAGTTGGCCCGCCCAGCAATCCGCCCACGATCCGTGGGACAAGAGCACGGCGCCCCGATCGGCCCTGGTGGTGAAAGCGGGCAGACGTAGGGCCCGGCATTGCAGGATTGACCCGAATAGGTGCCCGGCCGGGCGTAGAACGTCGGCGGGTAATAGGCCGGCTGCGGATAGTAGGCGGGCGGCGGGTAGTAGATCGGCGGCGGATAGAAAATCCGCGGGCCGAAGAAGAAGGGCGAGACACCGATGAACACGCCGGAGCCGCGCCAAGCCTTTGCCGGCGTGACCACCGCGAATGCCGAAATCAGCGCCACCACCACCGTAATGAGGCGCATTCTTCCGCTCAATGTCATGGAACCCTACCTCCTTGCATTCGCCGATAGGCTAGTCTTCTCCTGTAACCAGATTATGTCAGATCGGCGGTTTGCCAAGGATTCTGTGGCATTTCGGTCAGCCATCGCCGCATCAGGGCGCCGGTTGCCTGGGGCGCTTCGAGCGGTGGCAGGTGGCCGCAGCCTGCGACGACCTCGAGGCGTGATCCGGGTATTCCGGCGGCGATTTCCTGCGCCAGCGGCAAGGGCGTGATGCGGTCGCCGGCACCGACCACGATCCAGCTCGGGACCTGGATCGAGGCGAGATCGGGCCGGCTGTCCAGGCGGTGCAGGATTGCGGTCTGCTGGCGCACGAAGGCGTCTCGCCCGACGCGCGTCGCCATGGCCACGATCTCCTGTCCAATACGTTCATTGTCCAGGCTGTCGGGATGCAGCAGGTCGGGCAACATGCGCGGCGCGACGCCGTGGAACCGCCCTGAAGCCGAGATCGCGATCAGCGCGCGGCGGCGGCGCGCCGAGGCATCGGTATCAGGCCGCGCCGAGGTGTCCATCAGCATCAGCCGGCTGACGCGATGCGGCTGGCGGCGCAGTATGGCGAAGGCGACGTAGCCGCCCATCGACAGCCCGGCCATGGCGAAGAAGGGCGGCATGGCGGCCAGGGCGCGGTCGGCCATAGCCTCGAAACGATCATCCTGCGTCAGGTCGGCGACCGTCGCAACGGCGATGTCCGACAGGGCGTCGATCGGCCCCTGCCATAGCCGCGCGTCACACAACAGGCCCGGGAGCAGCAACAACGGGATCATGGCGTGTTCTACGCACCCCTTAGGAGGGCGCCAAATGGTGGCCTGGCATCCGTTGAAAACGTTCCCGCGCTTGACTTTCTCCCGTTTCGTCTTGATATGCGGCTTTACCTGCTGGGAAGCAGTACGCGCGACCACCCGAAGGCGGCCTTGGCGCCCGGGTTGCGGCGTCGCCCGACAATGCGGGCACGCGGTGCGCGCGATAGACCGATGTGCCTTTGCACGACAGCATTCTTCTGGGACCAGCATTTGACCGAACCCACGACCGCCTCGGCGGAACCGACCAGCCTCGCCGCCATCGAGGAATCCTTTTCTGCGCCTGAACCACAGGGCGATTCGCCGGCGGATGACGAACTTCCGCTGCCCGCGCCGGACGAAACCCTTGCCGACGAGCCCGAACCGGCGCGCGCCCTGTTCTCCGACCTCGGCCTGTCCGAGCCGGTGCTGCGCGCCATCGCCGACATGGGCTACCTGCACCCGACCCCGATCCAGGAGCAGGCCATCCCCTACGTGCTGATGGGCCGCGACGTGCTCGGCACGGCCCAGACCGGCACCGGCAAGACCGCTGGCTTCACCCTGCCGATGCTGGAGATACTCGCCGGCAAGCGCGCCCGCGCCCGCATGCCGCGCAGCCTGATCCTGGAGCCGACGCGCGAGCTCGCCTTGCAGGTTGCGGAAAACTTTGTCCAATACGGCAAATATCTGAAACTCACCCACGCCCTGATCATCGGCGGCGAAAGCATGTCGGAGCAGAAAGAAGTCCTGATGCGCGGCGTGGACGTGCTGATCGCAACGCCAGGCCGGCTGATCGACATGTTCGAGCGCGGCGGCATCCTGCTGACCGACGCCAAGCTGCTGGTCATCGACGAGGCCGACCGGATGCTGGACATGGGCTTCATCCCCGATGTCGAGCGCATCGTCGCGATGCTGCCGAAGAACCGTCAGACCTTGTTCTTCAGCGCAACGCTGGCGCCCGAAATCAAGCGGCTGTCGGACCAGTTCCTGACCAACCCAAAGACCGTGACGGTGTCGCGCTCGGCCTCGGTCGCCGTCACCATCAAGGCCGGCTTGGCGCTGGTCGCCGAGACCGACAAGCGCGAGGC
>JANXRT010000347.1 GCA_025356735.1 Acetobacteraceae bacterium
AGCAGCGCGCCCAGCACGCCGACGCCGAGACCGGCACCCAGGATGACCAGCTGCCGGCCGCCCTGGTCGCCAGCGCGGATCGCCTCGGCGGCGGCGATGCCGGGTGGCCATGCTCCCGTCGCCGGAAACACCTCGCTGTCGAACAGCCGGTAAAGCATGAAGCCGTCGAGCAGCATCGCCAGGAAAACCCCGACGAGCATCGGGACGACCAGATCCGGCATGCCGAGCACGAAGGGCACGCCGATCGGCAGCAGCAGGCTGTTGCCGGCGCCGAACGTGGCGGCGGAGATGGCGCTCTGGGCCATGTTCTGGACGTGGATGGAGCGGTAGCGTGCGAACAGCGCGAGCGGAATGCGCGACAGCAGCATGGCGGCGAGCGCGCCGATGAGCGAGGTGTTCGGCGTGATGCCGAGCGTGACCAGAAGCTGCATGCCGATGATCGCGCCCAGGATGCAAAGCGGCGTGATCAGCAGCAGCGATGCCGGTTCCAGGAAGCGCGGGTGTCTTGGCGGATGCGCCGGCCTGGCATCGAGGAGAACGACAGGGGCCGCCGCGAGATCGGACATGCTGTTGTTCCTTTAAATTTCAGTCCTGAATCGCCAAGCGGATACCCGGCCTGCCTTCTAGCAGAAGGGCCGTTTTGCGGGGCATCAAACCGTTACAGGATTTCTGCGTGTCCAAACCAAACGCCCGAGAGGGTGCCGGGGTGATCGTGCTGGCCGGCCGTCGCCGGGGCGTGGGCTCGGAATGCGGGTGAGCCGCTACCGCCTAGCCTTCTATCCGCGCGCCATGCCGAAGTTCGGATAGGCCGCATAGTGCCGCGATCCGCACGGCCGCTGCCTGTGGCGACGGCAGCCCGACAGGATTTTCGCCCGGCATGGCGGCAGCGCGCAACCGGGTCGCGACGATGCCGGGATCGAACAGGTTGATGCGCAGCCGGGTCGCGCGCAGCTCGTCAGCCCATGTCAGCACGAGGTGTTCGAGCGCCGCCTTGGTGGCGCCGTAGCCGCCCCAGTAGGCTTTCGGATCGCGCGCCCTGCCGTCGGTGAGGAACACCGCACGGCCGGCCGGTGCCGTCGTCAGCAAGGGCGCGGCGGTGCGGATCAGGCGCTGCGTCGCGGTCAGATTGACCGCCAGCACCTCCGCCCAGTCGGCGTCGAGGATGTGGGAAACCGGCGTCAGTTTCCCTAATGTCGCCGCGGCATGGACCAGGATGTCGAGCCGACCGAAGCGACCAAACAGGGTCGGGCCAATGGCATCGAGGCTGGCGCCGTCGGCGAGGTCGAGCGGCAGCAGGGTGGCGCTGCCGCCAAGGCTGCGGATCGCGTCGTCGGTTTCCTCCAGCCCGCCCTGGGTGCGCGCGGTCAGCACGACTTGGGCACCGAGCCGAGCCAGCTCGATCGCCGTTGCCTGTCCGATGCCGCGGCTGGCACCGGTGACCAGCGCCACGTGATCGGCCAAAACGGGCAACTTCAGTGCGCCTCGGTCAGCAAGCTGAGCTGCCGGTCGGCGTTGTCGATCTGGTCGGGCAGCGGGATCGGATACTCGCCGGTGAAGCAGGCGTCGCAGTAGTACGGTTTTTCAGGATCGCGGCCATCCTTGCCGAGCGCCCGGTACAGCCCGTCGATCGAGATGAAGGCCAGGCTGTCGACGCCGATCAGGTCGGCCATCTCGCAGAGTCCGAAGTTGGCTGCCAGCAGCTTGCTGCGCTCGGGCGTGTCGATGCCGTAGAAGCAGGAATGCGTCGTCGGCGGCGAGGATATCCGCATGTGGACCTCGGCGGCGCCGGCCTGGCGCACCATCTCGACGATCTTCCTGCTCGTTGTGCCGCGCACGATGCTGTCGTCGACCAGCACTACGCGCTTGCCCGCCAGCACCGAACGGTTGGCGGAATGCTTGAGCTTGACGCCCAGGTTGCGGATCTGGTCGGTCGGCTCGATGAAGGTGCGGCCGACATAGTGGTTGCGGATGATGCCGAGCTCGAACGGGATGCCGCTGGCCTGGGCATAGCCCATCGCCGCCGGCACGCCGCTGTCGGGCACCGGCACGATGACGTCGGCGGCGATGCCGCTTTCCAGCGACAATTCGGCGCCGATGCGTTTGCGGGCCTCATACACGGGCATGCCCTCCATGACGGAGTCGGGCCGGGCGAAGTAGATGTATTCGAACACGCAGAAGCGCTCGCGCAGCTTCGAAAACGGCTTCAGGCTGCTGACGCCGTGGTCGTCGATGATGACGATCTCGCCGGGTTCCACGTCGCGGATGAAGTCGGCGCCGACGATGTCGAGGGCGCAGGTCTCGCTCGCCAGCACCCAGCCGCCGGCCGGGCCATGGCCGGGAATGCGCCCAAGGATCAGCGGGCGGACGCCGAGAGGGTCGCGCACCCCGAACAGCGCCTGGTTCGACAGCGCGACCAGCGAGTAGGCGCCGATGACCCGCTTGAGGGCGTCGATCAGCCGGTCCTCGACGGTGGAATAGAGCGAGATCGCGATCAGGTGGATGAACACCTCGCTGTCGGTGGTGGATTGGAACAGGCAGCCGCGCTGCACCAGCTGCTTGTGCAGTGCGTGGGCGTTGGTCAGGTTGCCGTTATGGGCGACGGCGAAGCCGCCGAAGACGAAGTCGGCGTAGAGCGGCTGCACGTTCCGGAGGATGGTGTCGCCGGTGGTGGCGTAGCGGTTGTGTCCGATGGCGATCCGGCCAGGCAGGCCGGCAATGACTTTCGCGTCGCCGAAATTGTCGCCGACCAGCCCCATGCCGCGATGCGAATGGAAGCGTTTACCGTCATAGGCGACGATCCCGGTGGCTTCCTGGCCGCGATGCTGCAGCGCGTGCAGGCCGAGGGCGGTGACCGCGGCGGCATCGGGCACGTTCCAGACCCCGAACACGCCGCATTCCTCGTGCGGCTTGTCGTCGGCGTGCCCGTCATCGAAGTGCCCGGCATCGAAGTGCCCGGCATCGGCGAGGCTGGTGATATCCATGCGGAAATCTCCTAATCTCGGGTGAACGGCTTGGCGGTCGCCCGGCCGAACGGCATGGCGCGCAACAGGTCGGTCGCGGTGGCCTCGCGCGCGCCCGGCAGGTCGGGCAGTTTCGGCCGGTACTGGTCAGGCAGCGCGCGTTGCAGCTTTTCGGCGCCGTCGCGGACCACGGGCAGGGAGCGCGCGTGCAGCACCGGTACGGGCCAGCGGTCCGGCGGTATCAGCAGGCCGACCATGATATAGGCAACGATGACGAGCAGCGCACCCCGCACGAGCCCGAATACCGGCCCGGGATGCGGATATAGGGTCCGCCGTGCCCAACCGGACACCATCCATGGGCCTCTGGAGTCTGACTGCCGAACGAGACGGTCGGGCGTCGAACGGAATCGGTAAATGACCTGGGTCGATGC
>JANXRT010000478.1 GCA_025356735.1 Acetobacteraceae bacterium
TGCCACCGCCGTTCGCCGCCGACGCCATATTGGAGGCGATCGACGCCGGCATCGCGCTGATCGTGTGCATCACCGAAGGCATCCCCGTGCTCGACATGGTTCGCGTCAAGCGCGCGCTGTCGGGTTCGAAATCGCGGTTGATAGGGCCGAACTGCCCGGGCGTTATCACCCCCGACGCCTGCAAGATCGGCATCATGCCCGGCCACATCCATCGCCGCGGCAGCGTCGGCATCGTCTCGCGGTCCGGCACCCTGACCTATGAGGCCGTGGCGCAGACCACAGCGGCCGGCCTCGGCCAAAGTACCTGCGTCGGCATCGGTGGCGATCCGGTCAAGGGCACCGACTTCATCGAAGTCCTGGAGATGTTCCTGGCTGACCCCGAGACAAAGCAGATCGTCATGATCGGCGAGATCGGCGGCCAGAGCGAAATCCTGGCGGCCGAATTCCTGGCATCGAACAAGGTGAAAAAACCTACCGTCGGGTTCATCGCCGGCGCCACCGCCCCGCCGGGCCGCCGCATGGGCCATGCCGGCGCCGTGATCTCCGGCGGACGCGATACCGCAGCGGCCAAGTTCGAGGCCATGCGCCTGGCCGGCATTCACGTGGCGGAAAGCCCGGCCGCGCTAGGCAGCACCCTGGTCAAGGCGCTGGCCGGCTAGACTTCCCCAGTCACATGCGACCCGGGCAACCCTGCATCTTGTAGGACAGCCTCCCGTGGCGGCATCGGGCACCCCATGTCCGGTGCCGTTTGCTTTCGACAAGGAACAAGACGATGGCCGGCATGGATATCTTGGCGAGTGCCTTCAGCGGCGCCAACGCCGCGTTTGTTTCCGACCTCTATGTCAGGTGGGTGGAAAATCCCGGTGCCGTCGATTCGAGCTTCGCCGATCTTTTTTCTGCCCTCAATGACGAGTCCCGCGCCGTCCTGACTGACGCCGAAGGCGCCTCCTGGGCGCCGCGCCATATCTCGTTCGAGGATACCTCTCTGCCGGCTGCCAAGCCGGGCAAGCCGGCGCCGGCGGCAGCACCCAGCCTGGCGCAATCGCGCGCTGCCACCCTTGACTCGCTTCGCGCGCTGATGCTGATCCGTGCCTACCGGGTGCGCGGCCATCTGGAGGCGACGCTCGATCCGCTCGGCCTTGTGGTGCCCAAGACCCATTCCGAGCTCGACCCGAAAAGCTACGGTTTCGCCGAGGCCGACCTCGACCGGCCAATCTTCATCGACGGCGTGCTTGGCCTCGAAACGGCCTCCGTCCGGCAAATCCTCGTCATCCTGCGCGAAACCTACTGCGGCGCTGTCGCGGTCGAGTTCATGCACATCCAGGACCCCGACCAGAAATCCTGGATCCAGCGCCGCGTCGAGGGCGCGCCATGGAAGAAGACATTCGACGCTGCCGGCAAAACCAAAATACTTCGAGAACTGACAGAGGCCGAAGGTTTCGAAACGTTTTGTCAAAAACGTTACGTCGGCACCAAGCGGTTCGGGCTGGAGGGCGGCGAGATCACCATCCCGGCGCTGCACGCGATCATCGAGACGGGTGCCGCCGACGGCGTCAACGAGGTGGCAATCGGCATGCCGCATCGCGGCCGGCTGAACACCCTCGTCAATGTGGTCAAGAAGCCGTTCACCGCGATCTTCTCCGAGTTCGACGGCACCAGCTTTAAGCCCGACGACGTGCAAGGCTCGGGCGACGTGAAGTACCATCTCGGCACCTCGACCGACGTCGAGATCGACGGCCACAACGTTCATCTGTCCCTGCAACCAAACCCGTCGCACCTCGAAGCGGTTGATCCCGTGGTCATCGGCAAGGTCCGCGCCCGCCAGGATCAGGCCGGCGACACCGGTTCCCGGAAGTCGGTCATGGCCATCCTGATGCACGGCGATGCCGCTTTCGCCGGCCAGGGTCTGGTGTATGAAACCCTGGCGATGAGCCAGCTGATCGGCTACCGCACCGGCGGCACCATCCACCTTGTCGTCAACAACCAGATCGGTTTCACCACGGTTCCGGCGCATGCCTATTCCGGGCTGTACTGCACCGATGTCGCCAAATCGATCCAGTCGCCGATCCTGCACGTCAACGGCGACGACCCCGAGGCCGTGATCTTCTGCGCCCGCATGGCGACCGAGTTCCGCATGCGGTTCGCGACGGATGTGGTGCTCGACATCGTCTGCTACCGCCGCCACGGCCATAACGAGGGCGACGAGCCGGCCTTCACCCAGCCGATCATGTACAAGGCGATCAAGGCGCAAAAAACCACGCTCGAGCTTTATGCCGCACGTCTGGCCGATGAAGGCACCGTGACGGCGGAACAATCCCGGGCGATGAGCGATGAGTTCAACGCCACGCTGGAGGCGGCCTACTCGGCGGCGAAGTCGTACAAGCCGAATAAGGCGGATTGGCTGGAAGGTCACTGGGCCGGCTTCAAGCAGGCCGACGAGGCCGACGGCCGCGCCGAGCAGACTACTGGCCTGTCCGAGGAGGTGCTGACCCGGATCGGCCACGCCTTGGCAACTGTGCCGGAAAACTTCGCCGTCAACCCGAAGATCGCCCGCCAGCTCGAAGCCAAGCAGGCCATGGTGGATAGCGGCGAGGGTATAGACTGGGCGACCGGCGAGGCGCTGGCCTTCGGCAGCCTGCTGCTGGAAGGCCACCGGGTGCGGCTGTCGGGCGAGGACACCCAGCGCGGCACCTTCAGCCAGCGCCACGCGGTGCTGATCGACCAGGTCAACCAGCATGAATACGTGCCGCTGAACAACATCCAGCCCGAACAGACCAAGATCGAAATCTATAACTCGCTGCTGTCGGAAGCCGGCGTGCTCGGCTTCGAGTACGGCTACACCCTGGCCGATCCGAAGACGCTGGTGCTGTGGGAGGCGCAGTTCGGCGATTTCGCCAACGGTGCGCAGGTCATCATCGATCAATTTCTGGCCAGGGGCGAGAC
>JANXRT010000490.1 GCA_025356735.1 Acetobacteraceae bacterium
CGCGAAAGCCAGATCAGATCATCCATGACAGCACCTCCCAGCGCCAACAGTGAACCAAGCCTGCGCAGCCAACACAAGCAATTTAATGGGTCCTGAGCCTAGTCTGACGCTGCAACTCAGCCCGCCGGCGACCTCTGCTGCCGCAACTGTCGGGGTGATGGCCAATGCCGCAATGCTGATCGTCGCCTACTTCGCGGCCCTGCTGCTCAACTTCGGCGATTTCGCGCGGTTCGGCAAAGACGAGCGTGCCATGAAGATGGGCAATTTCCTCGGCCTTCCAGTCAATTTCCTGGTCTTCTCGATCATCACCGTGATCGTCACGGCGGGAACCCTCAAGGTATTCGGCGAGGCCATCATGGATCCGATCCGGATCGTCGAGAAAATCGGCAATCCGGTCGTGGTGGTCATCGGCTCAATCACCTTCATCGTAGCGACGATGGGCATCAACATCGTCGCCAACTTCGTGTCGCCGGCCTACGACATTTCCAATCTCTGGCCCGAACGCATCAACTTCAGGATGGGGGGACTGATCACCTCGATCCTGTCCGTTCTGGTCTGTCCCTGGCTGTTCGTCGCCAGCCCGTCTGCCATCACCCTGTTCGTCAGCATCTTCGGATCGGTCCTCGGACCGATGTTCGGAATCATGATCGTCGACTACTACCTCGTGAAGCGGCAGATTATCGCGGTGGCGGATCTTTATACGATGTCGCCGCAAGGCGCCTTCAACTACGACGGCGGCTGGAACCACAAGGCGCTGCTCGCGCTCGCTTCATCCGGAGTTCTGTCGATCGGCTTGTCGCTGCTCGGCGCCTACGGCGTAATTTTCAACGTGGGCGATTGGGGATGGCTCATCGGCGCCAGCGCGAGCGCCCTGATCTACCGTACCTTGTCGCAGCCCCAAACTCGGCTGATGGCAGCCGGCGAATGACTTTCACCCGAGGTCGACACATGGAACTGCAGCAAGCCCAGCACTAAACCACACCATTCCCACGCGCCACCGCCGCATTGAACCCGGCATCGATCGCCGTTTTGGCCTCGAACGTGCGCGCCAGCATTCCGGCGGCGGCATAGACGTCGATCACTCCCTGCTCGTCGCGGAACACCGCATCGTCGGCGGGCACGATGTCGATGCGGGTGCGGCCGAACCATTGCTGCGGCACTGCTTCCGGAAATTTCATCAATCTGGCCCAGAACGCCGCGTATTCCTTCGGGTGGGTGGCGGCCCATTTACGGGCGCGGGTCATCCGGACCACGAAATCCTCCAGCATCGGCCGCTTGCCGGCGATCGCGGCATCAGTCGCAATCTGGTAGCCGAGTCCCGGCGTCAGGCCGACGCCGTTCGCCACCTGGCGGCCGTGGTTGAGCAGTTCGAGCTGGGAGGTGTACGGCTCCCATGTCGACCACGCATCGATCGAGCCGGACAGCAGCGCCGCCTTGGCATCGGCAGGCTGCAGGAAGGTGAGCTGTATGGCGGAAACGTCCATCCTGGCCTGGCGCAGCGCCATCAGCACCAGGAAGTGCCCGACCGAACCGCGGCCGGTGGCGACGCGCTTGCCAGCCAGGTCGGAAAACTTTCGCGCCGGGCTGTCGTCGTTGACAAGGATTGCGGTGCCCTGCTGCGAGGAGCGGCTGACCGCGATGGCCTTCATCCTGACCCCGGCGGCGAAGCCGAAGGTGAACGGCGCGTCGCCGACATTGCCGCCATCGACGGCGCCGGCGTTGACCGCCTCGATCAGCGGTGCCGCGGCGGCGAACTCGCTCCAGATGAGTTCGTAGGGCAGGTTGTCGAGAACGCCGGCGGCCTGCATGACGGCCTGCACGTTGCCGCGCTGGTCGGCCATTCGCAGGCCGTCGGCTGCGCGTGCCGTCTGAATGAAGGCAGGCGCGGCCAGCGCTGCGGCACCTGCCAGCAGTTGCCGGCGGGTCGGAGAAGAAATCATTCGGCGGCGCTGCGGATGGCTAGCCGCTCGGCAAGCAGCCGCCGGGTTGCCGGCAGCAGGTCGCGACCGTATTCGATCGCGTCGGGCAGCGGATCGAAGCCGCGGATCAGGAACGTCGTGACGCCAAGGTGGTAATATTCAAGGAACGCCTCGGCGACCTGCTCGGGCGTGCCGACCAAGCTTGTCGTATTGCCGCGCGCACCGGTCGCCAGCGCGGCACCGGTCCAGAGCCGGCGATCGAGCCGCTCGCCAGCGGCGGCCGCTTCGAGCAGGCGGCGTGAGCCTTCGTTGGCTGGCGACAGCACCGCAGGGCCTAAAGCCGCTTCGCCGCGGATGCGCAGAATCTCGTGCTTGATGCGTTCGGCGCGCGCCCATGCCTCGTCCTCGGTGGCGGCCAGGATCGGGCGGAACGACAGGCTGAATTTAACCTCGCGATTGTGCCTGGCGGCCTCGGCGCGGACGCGGGAGGTGATTTCGCGGACCTGCGCCTGGGTTTCGCCCCACAGGGCAAACACGTCGGCGTGCTTGCCGGCGACGCCGACCGCGGCTTCGGAGGCGCCGCCGAAATAGATCGGAATGCGCGGGGCCTGCACCGAGCGCACCGCGGTCGAGGCGTTTTCGAACTTGTAGTACTTTCCGGCGTGGCTGACTGGGCCAGCCTCGGTCCAGATGCGCTTGAGGATGCCGACATATTCGTCGGTGCGGGTATAGCGCTCGGCCTTGTCGAGGTAGTCGCCGTCGCGGCGCTGGTCGGTATCGTCGCCGCCGGAGATGACGTGGATCGCGGCGCGGCCGCCGGTGATCTGGTCGAGCGAGTTGAATTTTCGCGCGGCTACCGTGGGCTCCACGAAGCCCGGGCGGTGGGCGACCAGGAAGCCGAGCTTTTCCGTGTGGGCCGCGGCAGAAGCCGCGACCAGGAAGCCGTCCGGCGCATCGGAATGGTAGCCGATCAGCACGCGGTCGAAGCCTGCGGTCTCCGCCGCCTGGGCGAATTCGCGGATGTAGCCGCGGTCGAGCACCACACCGGATTTCGCCGGATGGATTTCCGACTGCTCGCGGTGATGGATCATGCCGATAAATTCAAGCCGGGGAAACTCGAGTTCGCTCACGACGGGAGTCCTTCCTAGAGACCGAGTGCCGCGCGGCCGGCGGCGGTGTAGGCCATGTCGGGTTGCGGCGTGTGGATGCGCGCGCAGAGCACGTCGCGCAAATGCCGTTCGAGCGGGTTGGAGCGCGCCAGGGCGTGGTTGCCGGCGAGCTGCACCGCCTGCTCGACGGCGGCGATGGCGTTGTCCGATACCACCGTCTTGATCAGGTTGATCTCGTTGGTGTCCGGCGTCTGGCCGGCATCGACATCCCGCGCGGCGCCCGCCATCAGCCGGTCGTTGACCAGCAGCCTGGCGTCGATGGCGCCGACCGCCTCCTGCATCCTTGGTAGGGTCGCGAGCGAACGGCCGAGGTTGGCGGGAACGCGCGAGTGCAGGAATCCGAGCAGCCAGTCGCGGCCGGCCAGCGCCACGCCGTGATAGACGGCGCAAACCAGTAGCGCGTTCCAGGCGACCGAAACCGGATCTCGCTCCGCCCATTCAGCCGGCGGGCGGATGTCCACGGCGTGGTCCGCGGGTAGGAAGACATCGTTGAAGATTACGTCGTGGCTGCCCGAGGCGCGCAGGCCCATCTGGTCCCAGCTGTCGAGTATCCGCACGCCCGGGGCGCGCGCCGGCACCAGGAACTGGCCGACCATCGGCTGGGCGTCGTCGGTACGCGCCCACACCATCATCCAGGCGAGGCCGGGCGCGCCCGTCGAGTAGATCTTGTGGCCGGACAAGCTCCAGCCATCCGGCGTCCGCCGGGAGGTGGTTTCCGGCAGGCCGCCGCGCGCCGGGGTGCCGAGGTTGGGCTCGACGCGCAGGGCGTTGATCAGCGCGCCTCGGGCTGCCGCCTCGCGCCCAATCCGCTCGCGAAGGTGGGCCGGCCAGCGAGGGCTGTTGGCGACCGCGCGTTGATGGGTGGTCTGCATCCCGGCGATCAGCGCGGTCGAGGCACAGACGCGGCCAATACGGGTGATCCAGCCGGTGGCTTCCTCCAACCCGGCCTCGATGCCGCCCAGCGATCGCGGCACGCCGAGGCCGAGCAGCCCGGCCGATCCCAGTGCTGCCAGACTGTCATGGGGGAAGCTGGCGTTGCGGTCGTGGTCGGCAGCGGCGGCCGTGACCAGAGCCAGCGCATCGAAGGCTTCAGGCGTCACCGATGCTGACGGTTCGCCGGCGTATCCATCCATCGCCATTCTTCCAATCGGTTGTCGCGCGTTATGTGACAAACTTGTCCCCAATTAAACAACCGTCAACGTGAATTATTTATCGGCAGCGTTGCGCGCGGCAGTGGCTGCCTGCATGGTGATGTTTCGACGTTATGTCTTTTCAGGGAATTTTCAACGTGTCCAACATCGCCACCAATCGACGTATCGTGCTTGCCGCGCGGCCGGATGGCCGTCCAGGGCCGGGTAATTTCAGGCTTGAGACGGTCGAGGTGCCGGAGCCGGGCACCGGCGAGATCGTCATCCGCAACATCTGGCTGTCGCTGGCGCCCTACATGTTCTGGCGTATGCGGGAGGAGAAATCCTATGCCCCGCCGGTCGGCATCGGCGAGGTCATGGTCGGCGGCACGGTCGGCGAGGTGATCGGCTCCAATGATCCGAGGTTCAAGCCCGGCGACATCGCGATGGGGCTCGGCAACTGGCAGGAATACTCTGTTTTGTCCGGTGCGGCGGCGCAGAAGATCGATCCGGCCTGGGGTCCGCCTTCGCTTTCCCTGAATGTTCTCGGCGGCAACGGGCTGACCGCCTATGCGGGGCTGCTCGACATAGGCAAGCCGAAGCCTGGCGAGAC
>JANXRT010000510.1 GCA_025356735.1 Acetobacteraceae bacterium
CCGTGCGCGATGCCGAAAGCCGCACGCGCTTTCTCGGTTACCGGCCCGAGGCCTACAAGCTGGTGGTGTTCGTCGCCTCCGCGGTGATGGCGGCGATCGGCGGCGCACTGTACGTGCCCCAGGTCGGCATCATCAATCCCGGAGAATTCGCCCCCGCCAACTCGATCGAGGCCGTCATCTGGGTCGCCGTCGGCGGCCGCGGCACCCTCACCGGCGCCATCCTCGGCGCCATCCTGGTCAACCTCGGCAAGACCTGGCTGACCGGCGCGCTGCCCGAAATCTGGCTTTTCGCCTTGGGCGCCCTGTTCATCTTCGTCACCCTGTTCATGCCGCGCGGCGTCATCGGCGTGCTGGACCGGGTGCGCCGGCCCAGGCAAATGCCGCAGCAACCCTCGCCCGAAGATCCCAACTTCAAGGAGGCGGTGGGATGAGCGAGGCGATCGGCACCGCCAGCGACACGCTGCTGTATCTCGATGGCGTCACTGTGACGTTCGACGGTTTCCGCGCCCTCAACGCGCTTTCCCTGGTGCTGGAACCGGGCGAGATGCGCGCCGTCATCGGCCCCAACGGCGCTGGCAAGACCACGATGATGGACGTGATCACCGGCAAGACCCGCCCCGATACCGGCAAGGTGGTGTTTGGCCGCGACACAGACCTGACCAAGCTCGACGAGCCTTCCATCGCCGAACTCGGCATCGGGCGGAAATTCCAGAAACCTACGGTGTTCGAGCCGCTGACCGTCTGGGACAACCTGCTCCTCGCACTCGCCGGCGACCGCAAGCCGCGTTTTACCCTGTGGGCCCGCGAAACCAGCGAGGAGCATGACCGCATCGACGCCATCCTGAAAACCACCCGCCTCTCGGAAACGCGGCACCGCCTGTCCGGCGGCCTGTCGCACGGGCAAAAACAATGGCTGGAGATCGGCATGCTGCTGGCCCAGGAACCCCAGCTGCTGCTGGTGGACGAGCCGGTGGCCGGCATGACCGACTCCGAAACCGCGCAGACCGCCGACCTGCTGCGTGAGATCAACCGCACCCGTTCGGTGGTGGTGGTCGAGCACGACATGGATTTCGTGCGGGCGCTGGGGGTGAAGGTGACGTGCCTGCATGAGGGCTCGGTGCTGTCCGAAGGGTCGCTCGAGCATGTCAGCGCCGATCCACGCGTCGTCGAAGTCTATCTCGGGCGATGACATGCTGAGCGTCGAGAATGTCAGCCTGTATTACGGCGCCGCGATCGCGCTTCGGAATGTTTCTCTCAACGCCGAGGTCGGTGCCGTGACCTGCATCATGGGTCGCAACGGCGTCGGCAAGACCAGCCTTTTGCGCGCCATCACCGGCGCCCACCCGATCACCGGCGGCTCGATCAAATGGGAGGGCCACGACATCTCCCGGCTGCCGTTATACGAGCGCGCCAAACGAGGCATCTCCTGGGTGCCGCAGGGCCGCGACATTTTTCCACTCTTGACCGTGCGTGAAAACCTGGAAACCGGGTTTGCCGTGCTGCCGCGTGGCAAGCGCTTCATCCCCGACGAAATATTCGATCTGTTCCCGGTCCTGAAAACCATGCTCGGCCGGCGCGGCGGCGACCTGTCGGGCGGCCAACAGCAGCAGCTGGCGATCGGCCGCGCGTTGATCATGAAGCCGCGGCTGCTGGTGCTGGACGAGCCGACCGAGGGCATCCAGCCCAGCATCATCAAGGATATCGGCCGCGTCATCGCCCTGTTGCGCGCCCGCGGCGACATGGCCATCGTGCTGGTCGAGCAGTACTTCGATTTCGCCCGCGAGCTGGCGCAGACCATCGCCGTGATGGACCGCGGCGACATCGTGCTGGCCGGCCGGCGCGAGGATCTGGACGAGCAGGATGTACGACGCCGCCTTTCTGTCTGAAGCTGAAACCCACCAGCGCGCGGTCGGCGAACTGCGCCTGTCGGTGAAGCTGCGCGAGGGCGAAACGGTGCTCGACGGCCTGCGCCAATCCGGCTGCCTGAAGGCGCGGTTTCCAAGGCCCGAGCGCGGCGCCTGGATGAACGCGGTGACGCTCAACACCTCCGGAGGCGTCGCCGGCGGCGATTGTCTTGCCAGCACGATCGCCTTCGCCGACGGCACAAGAGCAACGATCGCGGCCCAGGCGGCGGAACGCTTCTACCGCGCTCTGCCAGGCGCGCGCGCCGCGGATATACAGACCCACATCACCGTGGGCGCCGGTGCCTCGGCAGAATGGTTGCCGCAGGAAACCATCTTCTTCGACAACTGCGCCGTCGATCGCCGGCTAGACATCGACCTGGCGCAGGACGCCTGGTTCCTGGGCGTGGAAAGCCTGGTGTTCGGCCGTGCCGCGATGGGTGAGGCGGTGCGCCAGGCTCGCATCTCCGACACCATCCGCATCCGCCGCGACGGCCGCCTGGTGCTGCACGACGCCATCCGGATGCACGGCGAAATCGAAGCCAGGATGCGACGCCCGGCAACAGGCGGCGGCGCGCGTGCCGTGGCGACTTTGATGCACGTCGGCCCCGATGCGGAGAGCCGTCTGGACGACCTCCGCACGGCGCTTGATGGACACGGCGCGGAATGCGGTGCCAGCGCCTGGGACGGCATGTTGATCGCTCGTATGGTGGCACCGGGCAGCGCCGAACTGCGTGCGGCAGTCGTGGCTGGGTTGCAGATACTACGAAATCCACGCCCGCTGCCACGCGTGTGGCTGTGCTGAGGGAAAACCGATGAACCTGACGCCGCGGGAAAAAGACAAGCTGCTGATCAGCATGGCCGCCATCGTCGCGCGTCGGCGGCTGGAGCGCGGCGTCAAGCTCAACTATCCCGAAGCCATCGCGCTGATCAGCGACTTCGTGGTCGAGGGTGCCCGCGACGGCCGCACCGTCGCCGACCTGATGGAAGCCGGCGCCGAGGTGATAACCCGCGACCAGGTGATGCCGGGCATTGCCGAAATGATCCATGACGTGCAGGTCGAGGCGACCTTCCCGGACGGCACCAAGCTCGTCACCGTCCATCAACCCATTCGCTAGGTTGCCAACATGATCCCCGGCGAGATCTTCACCAGCGACGACGACATTGAGCTGAACGAGGGACTGGAGCGCACCGAATTGCTCGTAGCCAACACCGGTGACCGGCCGATCCAGGTCGGCAGCCACTACCATTTTTTCGAGGTCAATGCCGCGCTGTCGCTGGATCGCGCCGCCGCACGTGGCAAACGCCTCGACATTGTGTCGGGAACCGCCGTCCGGTTCGAGCCGGGGCAAAGCCGCAGCGTGACGCTGATACCGTATCGAGGACACCGGAAAATATACGGCTTCCGGGGCGCGGTGATGGGGGACCTCGACTGATGGCGCGCATC
The DNA here is from genome assembly GCA_025356735.1 of Acetobacteraceae bacterium. GTDB lineage: Bacteria > Pseudomonadota > Alphaproteobacteria > Acetobacterales > Acetobacteraceae > PALSA-911. Next base: position 3,349 of record JANXRT010000510.1, read on the forward strand.
AGCCGCCGTGCCTACGCCGACATGTTCGGCCCGACCACCGGCGACCGCATGCGGCTCGCCGACACCGACCTCATCATCCAGATCGAGCACGACCACACCATCTACGGCGAGGAGGTGAAATTCGGCGGCGGCAAGGTGATCCGCGACGGCATGGGCCAGTCGCAGCTGTCCCAGGCCCAGGGCGCGGTCGATACCGTCATCACCAACGTCGTCATCATCGACCATTGGGGCATCGTCAAG
>JANXRT010000548.1 GCA_025356735.1 Acetobacteraceae bacterium
CCGGTCTCGGCGTCGGCGTGCTGGGCGCGCTGCTTGCCGTGCCGATGTCCGCCTTTGGCGTGGCGTTCATCGGCAACATCTGGGCGTTGTCCGTGTTCGGCGTAGGCCTGCTGATCCGCGGCTATTCCACATCCCTGTTCGGTGCTGCTCCGTTCACCTCCCTCATTCCGGCCGGCGACATCGCCCAGGCCTATATCCCCCACGGCTTCATGATCGGCGCCGGCCTCGTTGCGCTGATCCAGGTCATGCTGCTCCTGGCCAGGCGCGATGGCGCAGCGCCGGCAGGATCGATCGCCACGCGCAGCCCGGCTGAAATCCGCCGCTCACTCGGCTTCGGTGCCGCCGCCTATGTCGCAATCGCCATCCTCATTGCGCTGCTAGGTGGGCTCGTCACCCATTTGTCCACGGGCATGCTTCTCCTGTTCGTAATCTATGCCGCGTCCGCCGCCCTCGTTCATGAGCTCATCGTCGGCCTGGCCGCGATGCATTCCGGTTGGTTCCCGGCATTCGCGGTCGCCCTCATCACGCTGGTGATCGGCATGCTGATCGGCTTTCCGCCTGTCGCCCTGGGACTGCTTGTCGGCTTTGCGGCCGCGACCGGACCGGCCTTCGCCGACATGGGCTACGACCTGAAGGCGGGCTACATGCTGCGCGGCCACGGTGCCGACCCCGCCTTCGAGATGGAAGGCCGGCGCCAACAGCTGTTCGCGGCGATGTTTGCCTTCGTGGTGGCGGGGATAGTGGTGGCGTTATCGTACCGAAGCTACTTCGCCCAGGGCCTCGTGGCGCCTGTGGTCCGGGTCTATGCCGCAACGATCGAGGCCGGCGTCTCGTCCGAAATCGCCTGGTCGCTCGCTTTATGGGCCATTCCCGGCGCTCTGCTGCAGTTCCTGGGCGGACCGAAGCGGCAGATGGGCGTGCTGTTTGCCACCGGCCTGCTCATTTCCTTGCCGATGGCCGGCTGGGCCGTAATTGCGGGGATCGCCTGCCGCCTCGTGTGGCAGCGTGTCAACGCCTCCAAGGACAACGCGCCGATGGAAGTCTTCGCGGCCGGCGTGATAGCGGGCGACGTGCTGTGCGGCTTCTTTCAAGGTATCTGGACAGGCTTGAGCAAGAAATAAGGCACGCCGCTTCTAACGCCGAGCCTGGGCCAGAGACCTCGGCGCCGTCTCCAACGACGAATCATGCTTCAGCAGCAGGACGATCGCGGCGGCGATGAAGCCGACCACCGCCAGCGCCAGCAGCCCGCCATCGAAGCTGCCGGTCCGGTCCTTGATGTAGCCCATCGCGAACGGCCCGGCGAAGCCCGCCAGGTTGCCGATCGAGTTGATCGCGGCGATCCCCGCCGCCGCCGCCGGACCTGTCAGGAACGCCGTCGGCAGGGTCCAGAACACCGCCAGGCAGCCGAAGATGCCGAACCCGGCGACGCTCAGCGCCAGCATCTTCAGCGCCGGATCGGGCAGCTGGGTCGAGATCGCGATGCCGGCGGCGGCGATCAGGATCGGAAAGGCGGTATGGAAGCGCCGCTCCAATTTGGCGTCCGAGCGCCTTCCCCAGGCGATGATCGAGATCGTGCCGACGACATAGGGCAGCGCCGAAACCAGCCCGGTCTCGAAGTTCGTCATGCCGAACGCCTTGACGATCTGCGGCAGAAAGAAGCTAAGGCCGTAGTTGGTCGCCACCGCACCGAAATAGACCAAGCCGAGGGCCAGGACCTTCGGGTTGGTCAAGGCCTGCACGATGCCGAAATGCTGGCTGCTCTCGCGCTGGGTGCGCTCGGCGGCAAGCCGGGTCGCCAGCCACTCGCGCTCCTCGGCGGTGAGCCACATCGCGTCCTTCGGGCTGTCGGTCAGGTAGAAGAACACGACAACGGACAAAACAACTGCCGGCGCCGCTTCCAGGATGAACAGCCACTGCCAGCCGGCGAGGCCCTTCCAGCCCTCCAGCCCGAGCAGCAGCCCGGAGACCGGCGCGCCGATCACCGTCGATAGCGGGATGGCGGCCATGAACAGGCCGACGATGCGGGCGCGATAGACCGCCGGGAACCACAGCGTCAGGAAGAAGATGATGCCCGGGAAGAACCCGGCCTCGGCGGCGCCGAGCAGCGTGCGGACGACATAGAAGCCGGTCTCGCCGGTGATGAACGCCATGCAGCCGGACAGGATGCCCCAGGACAGCATGATCCGCGCAATCCACTTGCGCGCGCCGAACCGCTCCAGCAGCAGGTTCGACGGCACCTCGAAGATGAAGTAGGCGAGAAAGAAGATGCCCGAGCCGAACCCGTAGGCTGAGGCCGAAAGCCCCAGCGCCTTGTTCATCGTCAGCGCCGCGAAGCTGACGTTGACCCGGTCGAGATAGGCCACGAAGTAGCACAGCACGAGAAACGGGATCAGCCGCCGCGACACTTTTCCGATCGTGCGCTTTTCGATGTCGTCCATAGCCTGCTTCCTTCCCGGTAGAACACGATCCCGACGCTGGCCGTGCCTTGGCGGATTTCCGTCGAATCCGCGACGTACGAATGTCACTTGTTTCAGCGGCTTGTGGCAAGCCCCAGCCGCCGAACGCGCATCCGGCCGCTAAAGCGCGCGCACGATCCTGCCGGCGAGATGCTTAACCTGATCCTTGGCTTCGACCACGAACGTGCGGGCGGTGACCGCAACCAGGCGCAGCCGGTACAGCCAGGCGCCCTTGTCCGACGCTTCTAAAATCCCCGGCGCCACGCGGTTGCCGTCCAGTACCGGCGTCGCCCCGGTCCAGTTCAGCAGCAGCGGCACCGATGACCCAGAATTGTCGGTGTAGCGGTTGCGGCGCAGCTCGATGCTGCCGGCACCGCCCCAGCCGTCGCCCCCGGCCAGCACCTCGGCGCGGCGATTGCCCGATTTCGGACCTTTCTCCAGCGTGCTGTCTTCCATCCGCAATTCGCCGGCGCCGACATACTGCAGGCCGTAGCCCGCGGTTCCGACAGCACCGTCGGCGATGTGGCTGGACCGCAGCACCGTGCTGGTTGCCGCCGAGACGATGTGGTGGCCGCCTTTGGTGCCCTCGAACCCGGTTCCCTCGATGATCAGCTCCGCCGCCGGCCCAACCATCAGCGCGCCAACGCAGCTGCGTTCGGAGCAGGCGCCGTTGTCCTGGAACAGGCTGTCGATGATGCGGATGTGGCTGTCCGGCTGTGGGACCGTCAGCATCCCGGCCTGGTTGTTGACGAAGCGCACGTTCCTCAAAACCAGGTCGCGGCCTTCGAGCCGGATGCCGGCGCCGTTGCCGTCGGCCACCCGCACGCGCGTCAGGGTCAGATCGCGGACCATGGTGCCATTGCCCGAGATCACGAACAGCGCCTTGTCGGCGCAGGCCTTGTCGGTAAGCACCACCCCCGCGGCCGCGCCCTCGATCGTCAGCCCGTCCGCCCGCCACATCGCGCAGTCGAAATACTCGCCCGGATCGATGCGCACGGTGTCGCCGGCCTGCGCGATGGCTGCCGCGGCGCTAGGCGCGGTCAGCGCACGGGTCGGCCCGACCTCCAGCACCCGAGCCTGCGCCACCGACGAAAGCAGGACGCAAACGAATGCGCTCCAGGACGCTATCCCAATGCTTGAAGGTGGGGCGGGGTATGGGGCAGAGCCCCATGCTTTAACTTTCGGCAAAAGGATTTTTCGTCCCCCGAAACTGCAACCGTATCGGCGTTCCAGGCAACTCGAACTGATCCCTCAGACTGTTGACCAAATACCGCTGGTAATCCTCCGGCGTCTGCTCGGCCCGGGTTCCAAACGCGACAAAGGTAGGCGGCCGCGCCTTCGCCTGGGTGATGTAGCGCAGCTTCAGCCGTCGCCCCTGCACCAGCGGCGCCTGGTGGCGCGACAGCGCATGCTCGAACCACCGGTTCAGCTCGCCGGTCGCGACCCGCGTGTTCCACGTCTCGTGCACCTTCCAGACCTGCGGCAGCAGCTTGTCGATGCCGGCGCCCGTCATGGCGGAGAACGTCACCACGGGGATGCCCTTCATCTGCGCCATCGAGGTCTCCAGCCGGTCCGACACCGCCTTGCGCGTCGCGTTGCGGTCGGCCACCGCGTCCCACTTGTTGAGTGCGATGACGCAGGCCCGGCCCTCGCGCTCGATCAGCTTGGCGATCTGCAGATCCTGGTCGTGCAGCCCGAGCACCGCGTCGATCGTCAGCACCACGACCTCGGCCATCTTCAGCGCCTGCAACGAGGCGCTGACCGACATCTTCTCCAGCGGCTCCTCGACCCGCGCCCGCCGGCGCATTCCCGCCGTATCGACCAGCTCGATCCGGCGTCCCTGCGCATCGGTCAGGATCGAGGCGACGGCATCGCGCGTCAGCCCCGGCTCCGGCCCCACGATCATCCGCTCCTCGCCCAGCAGTCGGTTGAGCAAAGTGGACTTGCCGGCGTTCGGCCGCCCGATGATGGCGAGCTTCAGCGGCCGGTCGGCATCCTCGGCATCCTCCAGGAACTCGTCCTGCGGCGGCAGCCGGTCGGCGATCTCCATCATCAGCTCGGAAATGCCGTCGCCATGCTCGGCCGACACCGCAACCGGAGAGCCTAGGCCGAGCGCGTAGGAGTCTAGCACCGACGAGGTTTGGTTGCGCCCCTCCGCCTTGTTGGCGACCAGCAGCACCGGCCGGTTCTGGCG
>JANXRT010000016.1 GCA_025356735.1 Acetobacteraceae bacterium
CGTGCGGCGCCGGCGATGGGCGTGAGGTCGCGGCGGCGCTGCGCGACCGCGGCTTTCGGGTGCAGCGCCGCATCGTCTATGCCGCCGAACCGATCGCAACGCTGCCGCCGACAGCCATCGCGGTGCTGCGTGCCGGCCGGCTTCATGCCGCGACCTTCTTCTCCGCCGCCACCGCACGCCATTTCGTCCGGCTGGTGACCGAGGCTGGAATGACCCGGGCGCTGGCCAAGACCGCGGCGCTGGCGATCAGTCCGGCCGTGGCCTTGGCGCTGGAGGGGCTTCCGTGGCGTAATGTGCAAAGTGCCGCCCGGCCGACACAGGATGAGTTGCTAGCATTGCTGTCATGACCCAGAACGATCTATCCCAAGCCGGTGTTCACGAACCCGCCGAGGCTCCGCCCGGCGGCATGGACCCGGCCGCCAGTCCACGCCGCGCCCGCCGCGACCTTGTGCCGCTGCTCTACGTCGTCGGCATCCTGGTGCTCGGCGGGGCGCTGTTCTGGCTGTGGCGGAACCCGATGTCGCAGCCGCGCTCGGATGCCGTCGAGACCACCCTAGATGAGATGCAGGCGAGGATCACGCAGCTGGAGAACGCCCCGAAGCCGGCGCCGCCGGACCTCGCGCCGATGCTGGCACCAATCCTGGCGCGGCTTGCGGCATTGGAGGCACGGCCGGCGGCTTCCGCCGCCGCTCCGGCCGATTTGTCGTCCATCGAGGCGCGGCTCGCCGAATTGGAGACGCATCCCAAGCTGGCGGCGCCCGACCCCGCCTTGGCCAACCAGGTTACCCGTTTGTCGGACCGGACCGCCCGTGCCGCAAGGTTGCAGGAAGCGGCCGCGTCGCTGGCAGCCGGCCGCAAGCTGGGCGCCATTGCCGATGCGCCAGAGGCCCTGCAACGCTTCTCTGACATGGCCCCGCCGACCGAGGCCGCCTTGCGGCTGGCTTTCCCCGCGGCGGCAGAGGCCGCGCTGGTGGCCAGCCGGCCAGCCGAAGGCGACCTGCCGGCATGGCGGCGGTTCTGGAATCGTGCGCAGGCGCTGGTGAGCATCCGCCAGGGCGACGAGGTGCTGGTCGGCGATCCCGCCGCGGGCATCGTCGCGCGCGCCCGGCGCGAACTGGATGCCGGTGACCTCGCCGGCAGCCTGGACGTTCTCGGCGGGCTGAACCCGGCGGCCACCCGGGCGATGTCCGGCTGGATGTCCGACGCCCGGGCAGTGCTGGCGGCGCGGGCCGCACTGGCCGACCTCGCGGCCCATTCCTGATGGCGGGCGTGCTGTGGCTGCTCGGCTACGCCGTGATCGTCGTTGCTGCCGCCCTAGGCCTGGCGGCGCTGCCCGGCCGGGTAACGGCGGAAATTGGCACCCTCATTGTCGATCTGCCGACCTCGCTCGCGGTGCTGGCGCTGGTCCTGCTGGCGCTGCTGCTGCATTTCCTGTTCGGTTTGGTCCGGCTGCCACGCCGGTTCGGCCGCCAGGGCATCCATCGCCGCCGGCGCCAGGGCGATGCGGCAGTGACCTCCTGCCTGGTGGCACTTGCCGCGTCCGAGCCGGGCATCGCCCGCCGTCAGGCCGCGCGGGCGCGAAAATGGCTAGGCGACACGCCGCAGACCCTGCTGCTGGCGGCCGAGGCCGGTCGGCTGGCCGGACGCGAGGACGAAGCCACCACGGCGTTGCGCGCGCTCGCGGCCAAGCCGGAGGCCGCGTTCCTCGGACTGCGCGGGTTGCTGCGCCAGGCGATCGCGCGGCAGGAATGGCCGGAGGCGACCGAGTTGGCGCGCCAGGCGGAGGCCGCCAACCCGGGCGCCACCTGGTTGCGCGACGAGCGTGCCCGGCTGGCGATCCGCAGCACCGACTGGCCGGAGGCGATGCGGCTGACGGCGGCTCCGGCGGCGAAAGCCTCGCTTGCGGTGGCTGCGTCGCAGACGGAACCCGATGCCGACCGCGCCCTGACGCTCGCGCGCAAGGCGTTCGAGGCCGATCCCGGGCTGGCACCGGCGGCGATCGCCTATGCGGGACAGATGCGCCGGATCGGACGCGAGGGCCGCGCGCAGACGGTGCTCGCCGAAAGCTGGGCGATCCGGCCGCATCCCGATGTTTCCGCATTTGCCCTGGCTGGGGCGGCCAGCCCGATGGACGGCATTCCCTTGGCCAGGACCTTGGCGGCCGCCAACCCGACCGACCCTGAGAGTTTCCTGCTCCTTGCCCGCGCCTCGCTCGATGCCGGGCTGACCGGGGAGGCTCGCCGCCATGCTGTTCTCGCACGCGACGCCGGAGTGAATTCCCGGCGGCTGTTCCTGCTGCTGGCGGCGATCGAGGAGGCCGAGGACCCGAACTCCGACGCGGCGCGAGGCTATCTGCGCGAGGCGGCGACCGCGGACCCGGACCCGGTCTGGCGCTGCACGGAATGCCGTGCGGAGTCGGTCGAGTGGCACCCGGCCTGCCCGTCCTGCCACACGCCGGGCAGCCTTGCCTGGGGCAACGCCACGGCGTTGACGCTGGCCAAGCCGGGCATCATGCGGCGGCTTTTGCCCTGGCGATGAAATCTCTTATTCGTGCCGGGTCCTTGACGCCCCGGCTGCTCTCCACGCCCGACGCAACATCCACGGCGGTGGCGCCGGTGGTCTGGATGGCCTCGGCCACGTTCGCCGGTGTCAGGCCTCCCGCCAGCAGCCAGGGCCCGGGCGGCTTCCAGCCGGCCATCACCGACCAGTCAAAGGTTTCTGCGTTGCCGCCGGGGCGGGTTGCCTGCGGCGGCGGCTTGGCTTCCAGCAGCCAGGCATCGGCACCACCCGCATCGGCTGGCAGGTCGGCCTGCCTGGCGATGCCGCGGGCGCGCCATACCGGCAACGCGAATTTGCTTCGGATTTCTTCCAGTATCGGCACGGCGCCATAGATCTGCAGGATGTCGAGCCGGATTGCGCCCAGCGCGCGGTCGATGTCCGCGAGGGCGGGGTCCACGAACAAGCCGACCCGCAGCGCGCCGCCAGGGGAGCGCTGCGACAACGAAGCCGCCTGTTGTGGCGTGACGAACCTGGGTGACACAGGGAAGAAATTGAAGCCAAGCCAGTCGGCGCCGGCTGTTATCACGGCATCGAACCCGGCCGCATCGTTCAGGCCGCAAACCTTGACCTGGATCAAAGCACCGCCGCGATCGCCGCCGCTGCCTCCGCCGGGTTCTCGGCGCCGGTGATCGGCCGGCCGACGACAATCCAGTCGGCGCCGGCGGCTATTGCCTGTTCGGGCGTCATGACACGCGCCTGGTCGTTGCTGCCGGCATTCTCCGGACGGATGCCGGGCACCACCAGAGCAGGCCCAGGGCCGAAAGCGTCGCGCAACACCGAGACCTCGCGCGGGCTGCATACAAGGCCGTCGGCTCCGGCGTCGAGGGCCAGCCGGGCAAGCCGCAGCACCTGCTGGGTTGGGCCGCCGGCGACGCCGATGGCGGACAGCGCTGAGGCGTCGAGGCTGGTCAGGACGGTCACCGCCAGCAACAGCGGACGAGCGGCGGTGCCAACCATCTCGACCGCGTGGCGGGCGGCGCTGATCATGGCGGTGCCGCCGCTGGCGTGCAGCGTGATCATCCGTGGCGCCAAAGGCAGCACGCTGCGGACGGCGCCGGACACGGTATTCGGGATGTCGTGCAGCTTGAGGTCGAGGAACACCGGTTTTCCGCCGGTGGCCACCGCCGCGTAGCCGGCGGCGCCGTGGGCGGTGAACAGCTCCAGCCCGACCTTGAACATCCCGACATTCGCCGAGCAGGCATCAATCCAGGTTTTTGCGCGCACCAGGTCACCGGTATCGAGCGCCACGATCAGCCGGTCGGCGCCCCGTGGCTTGTCATGGGTCATTCGGGTGGTCCCAAAGCTGGCCGGGCCAGCACGCGCGCCGGCTCGGGCGGACGGTCGCGCAATTGCGCTTCCAGCTGTCCGATGTGCCGCCGGGCGCGGCGATGCTGCCGACGGTGGCGCTGCTCGCCGAGCCACACCAGCAATGCGCCAACGATAAAGGCGATGGCTGCGGCGCCGAGGACCGCCACCGCTACCGGCAGCTCGACGCTCCAATCGGTCGGCCAAAATCCCAGCCTTACGGGCCCGGTGTTCGATAAGGCGAACAGCACCAGGATAAGCAACATCGGCAGCGTAAGAAGTACCCGCATAGTTCGTAACCGAAGACTTCTAAAGTATTGGGTTCTAAGGGCGAAGTGGGCAAAGGTTCAACCGATTGTTCTTCCGATCGGTGAAAAGCCCACGAAGGGTTGCCCTTAGCGGGTCCAGGGCCGGTGGGCCAAGGTTCCGACTGCCGCCTTGGGCAGGCGGAATACCCACGGAGGGGCGCCCTGGCCTTGCTTGCTTCCTAGCGCGCAGCCTTCCCCTTGTTAACCCGCTCCCGAAGCTCCTTACCCGCCTTGAAGAACGGTACCGCCTTCTCCTCCACCGGCACGGTCTCGCCGGTGCGCGGATTGCGTCCGGTGCGGGCACTGCGGCGCTTGACGGTGAAGGCGCCAAAGCCGCGCAGCTCGACCCGCTCGCCGCGCGCCAGGGCGCCGGTGATCTCGTCGAACACGGTGGCGACGATAAGCTCGACATCGCGCGCGGTGAGGTGCGGGTTGGCGGCGGCGAGTTCGGCCATCAGCTCGGATTTCGTCATGTCGGCAACCTATCAGCAAGCGTGCTTCAGCGGGTTGCCGAATCCGGCCAGTTCGAACGCCCCCGCGTCAGTTTCGCGAAGGCTGCCAGAGCGCCCACGCTCCGTCAAGCGTAACCCCTTGGGAGAAAACGCTTTTCCACAGAGTACCGAGAATGCCGTTGCTGCCGCGGAAGGTCCGCTCGGCAAGCCCGGCGCCCGACAGGTCCTCGACCGGGAGCTTTTCCGCGACGCCCTGGGTCGCCAGCCACTGCCGTGCCTCACGCTCGCCGCCGATCGCATCGACCAGACCGAACGCCAGCGCTTGGCGGCCAGTGTAGGCGCGGCCGTCGCCGAGTTCGCGAACGCGTTCGGGGGGAAGGTGCCGGCCGAGCGCCACCATCGCCACGAACTGCTCGTACATGTCCATGACCAGCCCCTGCAGCACGGCACGTCCCTGCGCCGATAGGGGATGCGCCAGGTTGGGCTGGTCCTTGAGCGGGCCGGAGGTGATCGCCTCGGCGGAAATGCCGAGGGTCTTGAGCAGCCCGGACGCCTCGCCGGTTTCGAGGATGACGCCGATCGAGCCGGTTAAGGTGGCCTCGCGCGCGAACACCCGCGCTGCCGGCATCGCGATCATGTAGCCGGCGGAGGCGGCGGTGCCGCCCATCACCGCGACGACGGGCTTTTTCGCCGCCACCCGGCCGATCGCCCCATGCAGGCTCTCGCCGCCGGCGACGGTGCCTCCGGGACTGTCGATGCTGACGATCAAGGCTTTCACGGAATTTCGATCCGCGAGTTTGGTGATCGCTTCCGTCAGCTTGCCGTCATCGGTGATGATGCCGTTGACGGTCAGGCGCTCGACATGATCGCCGTCAATACCGAAGCTGCCGCGGGCAGCGACGAGGATTGCCAGTAGGACGGCGGCGATCGTCGCCCCTCGCCAAAAGAAAAGGCGACGCTTTAGGCGTCGCCTGTCTAATAGAAGATCGGTTTCCAGGCTCATGTTGCCATCCAAAAGAAGGACGGGGCTCTGCCCCATAGCCCGCCAGGAGAAGCGCTCCTGGACCCGCCTGACTTAAGTCGAAGGGTTCTAAGGGACTAGTTCCTTAGCGGGTCCAGGGCAGAGCCCTGGCCTTACTCAGTTGTCTGCTGATTGCGCCGGCGAATCGCCGCCCCCAGGATATCCCCCAGCGACGCGCCGCTGTCGGACGAACCGAAGTCGGCCATCGCCTGCTTCTCCTCCGCCATCTCCTTGCCCTTGATGGTCAGCGCCAGCTTGCGCGTGACCCGGTCGATCGCGGTGATCTTGGCATCGACCTTTTCGCCGACGGCGAACCGGTCCGGCCGCTGGTCGCTCTTGTCGCGGGCCAGCTCGGCGCGGCGGATGAAGCCGGTCAGGCCGTCGTTGACCTGGACCTCGATCCCGTTGGCCTGGACCGCGGTGACGATGCAGGTGACGACGTCGCCCTTGTGCACGCCGTCCAGCAGGGTCGCCGCCGGATCGGCCGCGAGCTGCTTGATGCCGAGGCTGATGCGCTCCTTCTCGACATCGACGTCGAGCACCTTGGCGCGAACCACCTGGCCCTTCTCGTATTTGGCGATCGCCAGCTCGCCCGGCTCGTCCCACGACAGGTCGGACATGTGGATCATGCCGTCGATCTCCGCCGACAGGCCGATGAACAAGCCGAACTCGGTGATGTTGCGGATCTCGCCCTCGACCTCGCTGCCGATCGCGTGGTTGGTGACGAACTCGTCCCACGGATTGTGCTGGACCTGCTTGAGGCCCAGCGAGATGCGGCGCTTGGAGCTGTCCACGTCCAGCACCATGACGTCGACTTCCTGCGAGGTCGCGACGATCTTGCCGGGATGGACGTTCTTTTTGGTCCACGACATTTCGGACACGTGCACGAGGCCCTCGACACCCGGCTCCAGCTCCACGAAGGCGCCGTAGTCGGTGATGTTGGTGACGCGGCCGGAATACTTGGCGCCGGGCGGATACTTGGCGGCGACACCCTCCCACGGATCGGCCTCGAGCTGCTTCATGCCGAGGCTGATGCGCTGGGTTTCCGAATTGAAGCGGATGACCTGAACCTTGACGGCCTGGCCGATCTGCAACGCCTCGGACGGATGGTTGATGCGGCGCCAGGCAATGTCGGTGACGTGCAACAGCCCATCGACGCCGCCAAGATCGACGAAGGCGCCGTAATCGGTGATGTTCTTGACCACGCCGTCGAGGATCATGCCCTCCTTCAGGCCCTGGATCAGTTCGCTGCGCTGCTCGGCGCGGGTTTCCTCGAGCACGGCGCGGCGGGAGACGACGATGTTGCCGCGGACGCGGTCCATCTTGAGGATCTGGAACGGCTGCGGCGAGCCCATCAGCGGCCCGACATCGCGCACGGGGCGGATATCGACCTGGCTGCCCGGCAGGAAGGCCACGGCGCCGCCGAGATCGACGGTAAAGCCGCCCTTGACCCGGCCGTAGATGGTGCCGTTGACACGCTGCTGGGTCTCGAACGCCTTCTCCAGGTTGGTCCAGGCCTCCTCGCGGCGGGCTTTTTCACGAGAAAGGACGATGGCGCCGTCGCGGTCCTCGTAGCGCTCGACATAAAGCTCGATCAGGTCGCCGGGCTTGACCTCGGTGTTGGAGCCGGGCTCGCCGAATTCCTTCAGCGCGACGCGGCCCTCGGATTTGAGGCCGACATCGACGATGGCGAATTCCTCGGTAAGGCGGATCACCTTGCCGGTGACGACGGAGCCTTCGAAGCCGGTATCCCGGTTGAGGGTCTCGTCGAGGAGGGAGGCGAAGTCTTCACCGCCGAAATGATCGGCGACAGCTAGTGATGCCATATGGATATTCAATTCCGTGACGGCGGCCGGGGTTGCCGGTCCTGCCTCAGGTCTGCGCCCCACCCATCTGGGCGGCACGGCATGCCCGTGCGTTGCACGAGCCGGTTGCGGAGCGGCGAGACATAGGCCGGTGGGTGGTCCTGTCAAGCGTGGATGCGGCCTGGACGGTGGTTTCGCAGCCGTTCCGGCCTCGTTGGATCGGATGCATCGATCATTTTTCCGGCATCACGGATCCGGCTCCGGTTTTCGCCCAGCCGATACGTCGGCGCACTTCGGCGAGTGCGACAGCGAACGCGGTATCGGCGTCCAGTTTGGTCGTATCGAGCACGAATGCGTCAGCGGCGGCACGCAGCGGGGCTGCCGCACGGGCGGCATCCGCGGCATCGCGGGCCTGCATGTCGGCGGTGACGATGGCTAGCGCCGCGCTGGTTCCTTTGGCCTGCAGTTCCGACCAGCGCCGGCGGGCCCGCTCGGCAAGGCTCGCGGTCACGAACAGCTTTGCCTGCGCTTGGGGGAAGATCACGGTGCCGATGTCGCGCCCGTCCAGCACGGCGCCGGCGCGGCCAAAATCGCGCTGAAAGTCGATCAGCGCGGCCCGCACGCCAGGCACCGACGCCACGGCGGCGGCGGCGGCGTCGGCAGCGGGGCCGCGCAGGTCGGTGCGTTCCAGGTTGGCGGGCACCAGTTCTCGCGCCGCCTGCTCGGCCGCCGAAGCGTCGGCGGGATCGCCGCCACCATCCAGCACAAGCCGGCCGACGGCGCGGTAGAGAAGTCCGGTGTCGAGGTAGGGCAGCCCAAGCTCGGCCGCGAGGCGGCGCGCCAGCGTGCCCTTGCCGGCGGCGGCGGGACCGTCGATGGCGACGATCGGCAGCGCGATCATGCCAGGTCCAGCACGGCGCCAAGCTCTCGCATCGCAATGAAAAAATTCGGGAAGCTGGTGTCAATGAAGGCGCCATCGTCGATCCGGACCGCTTGCGCGGTGCCTTGCCCCAGCACCAGCGCGCCCATCGCGATCCGGTGGTCCATATGAGTGGCGACCAGTCCGCCGCCGCCAGGAGGGCCGCCGGTGCCGTGCACGATCAGGTCGTCACCCTCGATCTCGACGGCAACGCCGTTACCGGACAGCATCGCGGCGGTGGCGGCAAGGCGGTCGCTTTCCTTGACGCGCAGCTCGCCCAAGCCGCGCAGCCGGGTGTTGCCGGCGGCAAAGGCGGCAATCACGGCGAGAATTGGGTACTCGTCGATCATGCTGGGCGCGCGCTCGGGCGGCACGTCGATCGCGCGCAGCGCACCGTGGGATACGACGAGGTCGCCGACCGGCTCGCCGCCGGCGATCCGGCGGTTTTCGACGGCGATGTCGGCACCCATCTCGGCGAGGCAGGCGAGCAGCCCGGTGCGCAGCGGGTTGAGGCCGACGCCATTGAGCCGCACACGCGATCCCGGCACCAGCAGGGCTGCCGCCAAGGGGAAAGCCGCCGACGACGGATCGCCGGGCACGTCGACATTGGCGCCGAGCAGCTCGGGCTGGCCGGTGAGATGGATGATGCGGCCGGCGCCCGACGCCTCCACTATGACTTCCGCGCCGAAATGCTTGAGCATGTTTTCGGAATGATCGCGCGTCGCCTCCGGCTCGGTGACCCGGGTGATGCCCCGCGCGTTCAGCCCGGCCAGCAGGATCGCTGACTTCACCTGCGCCGAGGCGACCGGAAGGGTGTATTCCAGCGGCAGGCAATCGACCGCGCCCTCGATCGCCAGCGGCAGCCGCCCGCCTTCCCGCGACGTGAACCGCGCGCCGGTGGCGGCCAGCGGATCGGTCACCCGACGCATCGGCCGGCCGCGCAGGCTGGCATCGCCGGTCATCACGGAGAAGATCGGGTGGCTCGCCAGAATGCCGCACAGCAGCCGTGCCGCGGTGCCCGAGTTGCCCATGTCGAGCACGTCGGCCGGCTCGACCAGCCCGCCGATGCCGCGACCCGCCACGCTCCATCGGCCGTCGCCGTGGTTTTCGATGTCGGCGCCGAGCAGCCGCATCGCCTGCGCGGTGCGCAGCACGTCCTCGCCCTCCAGCAGCCCGGTGATGCGGGTCTCGCCGACCGCCAGGGCGCCGAACATCAGCGCCCGGTGGCTGATCGACTTGTCGCCGGGTATCGCCATCGTGCCGCGCAGCCCGGCCGGCGGCCGGCGGGAGGTCATGGGCCTCGTCATGTCCGCGTTCATCCTGTCCTGTCCAAGTGCGACGGCGCGCGTTAGCACGACCTTCATGGGTTTGACAGAAAGACCAGTTTGACAGCGGGTGCGCGCGATGGCATGGCCGCGCACCGCGGTTCGGCCGACCGGCTTTCCGCCCTCCTGCTTTACGAGGCCTCCGTCATGGCGAAGCCAGAACTCGGCACCAAGCGCGTCTGCGTCTCCTGCGGCGCGCGCTTCTACGACATGACCCGCGCGCCCGCTTTGTGCCCGAAATGCGGCACCGAGCAGCCGATCGAGCAGCCCCGCGCGCGGCGCATCGGCGGCAACGTCGCCGAGGAGAAGCGGGTCAAGAAACCGGCCCCGGCGCCAGGCGTGGAGGACGGGGAAGGCGAGGCGGATGTCGTCGAGGATGCCGAGGACGAGGACGTGCTGGAAGACACCTCGGACCTCGAGGACGATGCCGACGCGATCGGCGCCGACATCCCCGAGGTCGAGCCGCACGGGGACGACGTGGAGCGCTGAGATGTCGGACATGCCGGAAAGCGTCATCGCGGCGCGCGACGGGCGTATAGGCCGCCTCACGCTGAACCGACCGAAGACGCTCAACGCGCTCGATCTCGGGATGCTGCGCGCGATCGCCGGCGCGTTGGACAGCTGGCGCGACGATCCGCATGTCCATGCCGTGGTGATCGAGGGTGCCGGCGGGCGCGCCTTCTGCGCCGGCGGCGACATCCGCGCCATCCGCCAGCTTTCCCTGGATGGCGACCGGGAGGGGGTGGAGACCTTCTTCGCCGAGGAATACGCGCTCAACCAGGCGATCGCCGAATACACGAAGCCATACATCGCCCTGGTCGATGGCATCTGCATGGGCGGCGGCATCGGTGTGTCGGTGCATGGCGGCTACCGGGTGGCGAGCGAGCACGCGATGTTCGCCATGCCGGAGACCGCGATCGGCTTCTTCCCCGACATCGGCGCCAGCTACTTCCTGCCGCGGCTGCCCGGCGCGCTCGGGCTGTTCCTTGGCCTCACCGGCACCCGCGTGCTGGGCGCGGACGCCGTGCATGCCGGCCTGGCCACGCACTTCACCCCGCGCGCCAGGTTGGCCGAGCTTGTGGCGGCGCTAGCCCAGGATGGCCCGGCAGCGCTTGGGCGCTTCGCCGAAACCCTGCCGCCGAGCACGCTGGACGCCGACCGGCCTGCGATCGAGCAGTGCTTCGCCGCCGGCAGCGTGGCCGACATCTTTACCCGGCTGGAGCGGACCCCGGGCGAGTGGGCGTCTCGAACCTTGGAGACGCTGCGCGGCATGTCGCCGTCGGCGCTGCTGTGGTCGTTGCGCATCATCGTCGAGGGCGCCGACCGCAGCCTGGGCCAGTGCCTGGCCGCCGAGTTGGCGCTGACCCGGACCGCCACAAGCAACGGCGAGTTCCTGGAGGGCGTGCGCGCCATGGTGGTGGACAAGGACCGCCAGCCCAAATGGCAGCCGCCCCGGCTGGAGGACGTTGATCCTGCCGTGATCGAGGCGATGTTTCATAAGTAAGCGATGGGGCTCTCCCTCCGCAGGCCTTCCAACTGGCCGAAGGCGGCCAGTTGGAACCTTTGCCTGCTACGCCCCAAACCCCGCCGGGGTAGCGCCCCGGGGCGCATCGGTTAAGCGCCTGCCGCGTTCGGGGTCTGCTTAACGCCGTAGGCGTTAACCTTCGTATCCTCCCAACTTGCGGATGCGCACCCGGGCGCTAGCCGGGCGGGGTATGGGGCAGAGCCCCATGCTTACTTTTTATTCCCAAAGCCCCCCATCCGTGGAATGCTGGCGAAAAGTCCGGAGCGGGAAATGTCGGCGGCGGTAATGGCTGAGCACAGCATAGAGACCCGGACCTCCTGGATCACCGCCTGCGTCGCGCTGGCGATCCTTTCGGTGTCCTACGGCGCGCCGTTGGTTGCGGTTGTGGCGCTGAAGCCGATCGCCGCCGAGCTCGGGGTGGCGCGTTCGGCCCCGACGCTGGCCGGTTCGTTCGCCTATCTCGGGGCCGGTTTCGGGGGCATCCTGATGGGTTGGACGGCGGAGCGCATCGGGCCGCGTCCGGTGGTGATGTTCGGGTCGTGCATGATCGGGCTGGGCTTGTTCGTTTCCAGCCTGGGCGGGCTGACCACGATCTATGTCGGCCATGGCATCCTGATGGGATTGTTCGGCGCATCGTGTATCTTCGCGCCGATGATGACCTACGTGTCGCGCTGGTTCGACCATCGGCGCGGAACGGCGGTCGCGCTGATCTCGTCGGGCCAATACATCGCCGGGGCAATCTGGCCGGCCTTGTTCCAGGTCCTGATCGACCGCATCGGCTGGCGGCAGACGATGGAGACCTACGCGGTGTTCCTGGTTTGCGCCATCCTGCCGCTGGCCATCCTCTTCCTGCGCCGGCCGCCCGAGCATGCCGCGGCCGGCAGCGCCGCCGCCGGTCCGCTGCCAGGCCGGCCGGTGCTCGGGCTGTCGGCCAACTTCGTGCTCGGCACCATGGCGGTGGCGACGTTCTTCTGCTGCATCACGATGGCGATGCCGCTTTCGCACCTTGTGGCGTTCTGCTCCGACCTCGGCTTCGCCTCCTCGCACGGGCCGGCGATGCTGTCGCTGCTGCTCGCCTGCGCCTTCTTCGCGCGCCAGTTCTGGGGCTGGCTGTCGGACCGCATCGGTGGCCTGCGCACCGTGCTGGCGACCTCGGCCTGCCAGATGCTGGCGATGAGCCTGTTCCTGACGACGCAGAACGAGGTTGGCCTGTTCACCATCTCGGCGGCGTTCGGCTTCGGCTTCGCCGGGCTGATCCCGGGGTATGTCATGGCGGTGCGGGAGTTGTTCCCGGCGCGCGAGGCCAGCTGGCGGGTGCCGGTGATCCTGTTCATGGGCCTGGCCGGCATGGCCGGCGGCGGCTGGCTGGCCGGGGCGATGTATGACCAGTATGGCTATTACGCGCCGGCGTTCGTCGCCGGGGTGGCGGCGAACTGTGTCAACCTGGTGCTGATCGGCTCGCTGGTCTGGCGCCAAAGCCAGACCAGCTGGCGGCATGCCTACGCGTGACAGGCTACAAACGGGCCAGCAGTATCAGCAAGACGCCGCCGACGATCAAGCCAAGGCCCAACACGTCGGAACGCTTCATCTGCTCCTTCAGGTAGAACCGGCTGAACAGCAGGGTAAAAATCATTTCCACCTGGCCGATCGAGCGCACCAGTGCCACGGGCGCCATGGCGAAGGCGGTGAACCAGCAGGCCGAGCCGCAGGCCGACAGAGCGCCGACCCACATCGAGCTGCGCCAGGTGCTCAGCGCCTTTCGAAAGGCAGCCGGCTCGCGCACCAGCAGATAGGAGCCCTGCATCGCCGTCTGCATGGTGTTGGTGACCGCCAGGCCGAACAGCGCCCGCAGCACCAGGCTGGGACCCTCCAGCGACTGGTTGGCCAGCTTGACGAAGATCGTGGTGAAGGCAAACACGAAGCCGGCGCTGAGGCCGCAGATCGCCGCCGGCTGCACGGTGGCGGCGAGGAATTCCCTCGGTTTGAGGCCGCGCCCGGCGAGCGACAGCGTCATCACGCCGACCAGTCCCAGGCCGATGCCGGCCCAGGCCAGCGCGCGCAGCGACTCGCCCAGCACCAGCAACGCGATGATCGCCGCCTGCGCCGCCTCGGTCTTGGCGTAGGCGGTGCCGACCGCGAAGCTGCGATAGCCGAACGCCATGATCAGCAGGTTGGTGGCAACGATCTGGAACAGCCCGCCCAGCGCGCAATAGAGCAGGAAGTTCCGGGTGACCGCAGGCAGCGCCAGGTCGTTGGCCAGCCTCCAGCCGCCAAGCAGGGCGAAGGCGACCGGCACGCCATAGAGGAAGCGCACGAAGCCGGCGCCGTTGATCGACAGCAGCCCGCGCAGCTTCTGCTGCATGGCGGTGCGCCAGGTCTGCAGCAGCGCCGCCACGACGGTTATCGGTATCCATAGTTCCATCGAGCGTCCAGTTGGGTTC
Organism: Acetobacteraceae bacterium; assembly: GCA_025356735.1. Taxonomy (GTDB): domain Bacteria; phylum Pseudomonadota; class Alphaproteobacteria; order Acetobacterales; family Acetobacteraceae; genus PALSA-911. The sequence goes on from JANXRT010000016.1 coordinate 13,661, forward strand.
GCCGAAGCGTCGGGGTTGGCGGCAACCCCGTCAACCGGCGTCGGCTTGCCGGCGCATTGCCGGCGCGGCACCCTGCCTAAACTTGGAGAGGCGAGAAACACGGGATGCATGCCGTTCGGTTTGGCCTGGCCGGCTTTTTGGCTGTGGTGCCGCTCGCGGCCTGGGCGCAGACGGTCCTGCGGTTGGCTGAGACGGTGACCGTGCTGGTGCATCCCGACGAGCTTTCGGCCAGCCTGCGCGCCGAGGCTACTTCCGCCACCGCCGCCGAGGCGCAGAGCCGCGTGAATGCCGCCGTTGCCGGTGCTATCGTCCGTGCCAAGGCAGCCGCCGGGGTGACCGTCGCGACCGGCGGCTACAACGTCTGGCATGTGGCGCCGACGCCGCAGGACCGCACCGACCATTGGCAGGCGGCCCAGTCGCTGGAGCTGAAAAGCCAGGATGCCGCGGTTCTGCTGCCGCTCGTCGGCAACCTGCAGCATGGCGGGTTGGCGGTTGGCCGGCTGTCCTGGGGCTTGTCGCCGGACGTTGCCGCGAAGGCTCGGTCCGAAGCGACCAGGCAGGCGATCGCCGGGCTGCGCGGCCGGGCCGATGCTGCGGCGGCGCTGATCGGGATGAGCTTCGATCGGTTTTCTGAAATCCGTCTGGACAGCATGCGGCCGCAGCCGAACCAGCCGCGCATGATGGCGGCGAAGATGGATGCCCCACCCAACGCCGAGGCCGAGGATGTTTCCGTCGCCGCCACGGCCGAAGCCGACGTGCTGCTAAAGCCGCGCTAAGTGAGGCGGGTCCGGGGCTGGCCCCGCCTTACTGACCGCTAGTCGCCTGCAAAGGCACCAGCTCGGCCAGCATGTCCGCCACGCTGGCAACCGCTATTCCCGGTTTGCCGACCGCGATGCCGGCGGCGATGTTGGACAGCCGCGCGGCAACGCCGATGTCCAGCCCCGCGGCCAGCCCCGCGGCCAGGGTCGCGGTGACGGTGTCGCCGACGCCGGCGAGGTCATAGACGGCGGCGGCCTCGGCGGGGAAATGGCGCACGCCCTCGTCGTTGAGCAGGGTCATGCCGTCGGAACCTCGGGTTACCAGCACGGCGCCGAAGGCGTGGCGTTGTCGCAGTGCCATGGCGGCGGCGATGATCTGGCGCTCGGTGTCGATGGGCATCGCCGTCGCCTGGGCAAGCTCGCGCCGGTTCGGGGTCACGATGTCGGCACCGGCATACGGGGAGTAGTCCTCCTCGCGGCTGTCGACCACGACGAGGCGGCCCGATTTGCGCGCGCTGGCGATCAGCAGGGCGGCGACGTCGCCGGAAAACAGGCCCTTGGCATAATCGGAGAGCACGGTCACCGAGGTCGCCATCATGGCGTCACCGGCGATGCGCAGCATGCGTTCGAGCAACTTTGGATGGATTGCCGCGATGCGCTCGCGGTCGGCACGCAGCAGCTGCCGGCCATCGGCGATGTAGCGGGTTTTGACCGTGGTGGTGCGGCCGCCCTGCACCAGCAGCCAAGGCTCGACCCCGGGCTGGCCGCCGATCAGGCTGGTGAGGTCGGAGCCCGCCTGGTCGTCGCCGACCACCGAGACGAAGGCAACCGCGGCGCCCAGCGCGGTCAGGTTGCGGACCACGTTGCCGGCGCCCCCGGGGGTTGCGACCTCGCGCTCCTCGACCATGATCCCGCCGGGATATCCGGCCGACATGCCGATGGGCGCTTCCGGGCTGACATTTAGGACGGTGCCGTAGATGTAGCGGTCCAGCATCGCATCGCCGATGACTGTCACCGAGCCGCGCGACAGGCGGTCGACGGCGGCGACAAGGTCGGGAATGTCGGCACTCGGCACCATGCGGTTCATCCTCTACGCCCTAACGCCATGCCTCCGGCGTTGCAAGGTTGCGCGCTGGCGGGCCGGCTGGCTTAACCGGCCGTCTGGAGAAAGCCGAGCCGGTCCACTTCCAGCACGATGCAGGTAAGATCGCCGCCATAGACCGCTCCGGTGTCGATGCCGATGCGGTTGGGGCGCAGCACCGGCTCGGGACGCGGAGTGTGGCCGTGCACCACGACGACGCCGAGATCGCCGGAGAATGACAGGAACGGCTCGCGTATCCACAGCAAGTCGTGCTCGGACTGCGCATTCAGCTTGAGGCCGGGTCGGATGCCGGCATGGGCGAACAGGTAGCCGCCCTCGCGATGCACGGGCGCGAGGGCGCGCACGAATTCGAGCTGCGCCGGCGGAATTCGGGAAATCCAGGCGGCCCGGGCGGTGCTCTGGCCGATGCCCCAGCTCGCCAGCGTGTCGGCGCCGCCATTCTCGCGCCAATGCTCGGCCGCATCCTCGTCGTCGGCGTCCAGCGCATCCAGCAGCATGGCCTCGTGGTTGCCCATCAGGTTGACCTTCCGCGTCCCCGGCACCGGATCGGCCATCAGCGTGGCGATCACGCCGGCACTGTCCGGCCCGCGGTCGATGTAGTCGCCGAGATGGATCAGGCAGGCATCGGCCACCGGGCGGGCGCGCAGGTCCTCGGCGATGGACCCGTGCAGCGAGGCCAGCTTTTTCAGGCAGCCATGGATGTCGCCAATCGCATAGACCCGGGTATCCTGGGGCAAGCTCGCGGAGCTTGCGGAGAATTCGATCATTTTTCGATGTTATCCGAGGTTGCCGCCCGCTGCCAGATAAGCAATTTGTCGCCGGTATCTATTGGCGGGGACCGTTTCACACCCTATTCCCCTGGCATGGAAGCAATCCGGGTTGAGGCGCTCACCAAGCGCTACGGCGAAATGCTGGCGGTCGACGCGATATCCTTTGCCGTGCCGCGCGGCACCACGGTCGGCCTGCTTGGCGGCAACGGCGCCGGCAAGACCACGACCATCGCCATGCTGCTCGGCATCCTGATCCCGAGCTCGGGCAGCATCCGCATCCTTGGCCACGACATGGCGACGGACCGGTTCTCCGCCTTGCCCCGGATGAACTTCTCTTCTCCGTACATCGCGCTGCCGGCCAAGCTCTCGGTGGCCGAGAACCTTCGGGTCTATGGACACCTGTACGACGTGTCCCGGCTGGAGGCTCGTATCCGCGAGCTGTCCGACGAGCTTGGCCTCGCGGCCTTCATCGACCGCCCCGCCGGCCAGCTTTCCGCCGGCCAGAAAACCCGCGTTGCCCTGGCCAAGGCGCTGATCAACCGGCCGGAGGTGCTGCTGCTCGACGAGCCGACCGCCAGCCTCGACCCCGACACCGGCGACTTCATGCGCACGCGCCTCGAGCAGTACCGGGACGAGACCGGCTGCACCATCCTACTCGCCTCGCACAACATGGCCGAGGTCGAGCGGCTGTGCAGCCAGGTGCTGATGCTGAAGCTCGGCCGCGTGGTCGATCGCGGCAGCCCGCACGACCTGCTGTCGCGCTACGGGCGGGAGGACCTCGAGGAGGTGTTCCTCGATATCGCGCGCGACCGTGGCGCGGCGCTTCGGGAGACGGTTGCATGAGGATGGGGGCATGAGCCTGTTGATGGATCGTGCCGGGGATCGCCTGTCGCTATCCCGGTCGTCGCCGCAGGCGGCGTCGCTGCGGCGCATTTGGGGCATGATGTACCGCCACCTAGCGCTATACCGCCGGTCCTGGCCCCGGCTGCTGGAACTCGCCTACTGGCCGGTGCTGCAGATGTGCATCTGGGGCTTCACCGCGACCTACATGGCGACCCGCATGGGCACCAGCTTCGCGCTGGCCGGCGGGGTGCTGCTCGGCGGCGTGCTGCTGTGGGAGGTCGCGCTGCGCAGCCAGATGGGCGTCGCGGTCTCGTTCCTGGAGGAGTTGTGGTCGCGCAACCTCGGGCACGTCTTCGTCAGCCCGCTGCGGCCGTGGGAGCTGGTGGCGGCGCTGATCGGCATGTCGATGATCCGCATGCTGACCGGCGTGCTGCCGGCCATTCTGCTTGCCTGGCTGCTTTACGCATTCAACCTGTTCGCCCTCGGCCCGATCGTTGTCTTGTTTTTCGCCAACCTGATGATCATGGGCTGGTGGGTGGCGCTGGGCGTCGTTTCCCTCATCCTGCGCCATGGCGCAGGGGCGGAGGCGCTGGCTTGGTCGGTGCTGTTTGGGCTGACGCCGTTTTCCGCCGTGTTCTATCCGGTCGCGGTGCTGCCGTGGTTCCTGCAGCCGGTGGCACTCGCCCTGCCGGCGTCGCACGTGTTCGAGGGCATGCGGGCGGCGATGCTGACCGGGGTTATACGGTGGGACCACCTGGCCTGGGCGATCGGGCTCAACGTGGCCTGGACGATCGCCGCCGCCGCGGTGTTCGCGGGCCAGTTCAAGGCCGCCCGCCGGCGTGGCGCGCTGCTGTCGATAGGCGAATAGAGAATGGCAACCGGCTTCTGGATTCTTCGACATGCGATCGTCGAGGAGAACGCCCGCGCCGTTCTGTACGGCATCATGGACGTGGCGGTATGCGAGGTCAGCCTGGTCGAGCAGTTCTCGATTTATCACGGCCTCGCCCGGCGCCTGCCGCACGATGCCGCGTGGCGGGTCACGCCGCTGTCGCGCACCCGGCGCACGGCGGAGGCCATCTTTGCCGCCGGCTATCCGCGCAAGCCGGTTGAGATCGAACCCGAGCTGATCGAGCAGTCGCTGGGCGAATGGCAGGGCCTCGTGCACGCTGCGCTGCCGGCCAGGCTGGAGCTTGCCGCCCACGCCTTCTGGCCGCTTGGCGGCGAGGAGCGCCCGCCTGGCGGCGAGAGCATGGCGGAGGTAATCCTCCGCGCTGGCCAGGCGCTGGAACGGCTTGCCGCCGAGCATGACGGCGGCGACGTGGTGATCGTCAGCCATGGCGGCACCATCCGCGCCATGCTGGCGCACGCGATCGCGGCGCGGCCCGACACGGTGCTGCATTTCGCTATCCAGAACCTATCGCTGACCCGGCTGGAGCGCCATCCGGAAGGCTGGCGCGTGGTCTGCGTCAACGAGCTGGCGGGGGTTTGATGCCTGAGGGAAGGCCAGGGACTCTGCCCCTGGACCCCGCTAAGGGCGAGCCCTTAGAACCCACTACCATAAGTATTGCGGGTCTAGGGACGCTATCCCTGGCGGGTCTGGGAGAGCCCAGCCTTGATTGAGTTTCTGGAATCTATCCTTCTTCTGGTACTTCTCTTGGCTGCCGCCGCACTCGGCCTGTTCGTGCGCCCGCTGCTATCTGAGCGTCACGCCACGCGTGAGACGTTCGATCTGGTCCGGCTAGTGTCCACCATGCTGCTGACCTTCGCCGCCATCGTGCTCGGGTTGCTGACGACCTCGGCCAAGGCGTCGTTCGATCAGATCGGCAACGATCTTCGTGGCCTCGGCATCGAGGTGATCGAGCTCGACCGGCTGCTGCGGGAATATGGCAGCGAAGCCGAGCCGGCGCGCGAGCTGCTGCGGCGCTATACCGACGGCGTGATCGCCACCTCCTGGCCGGAGGAGACGCCGCTGCCGGCACAACTCGCGTTGCCGAGAACGGCGAACCCCGAACCCGGCAGCCTTCGCGAAAGCCCCGACCTTGGCAAGCTTCTCAACCAGATGGAGCTTCATCTGCGTCAGCTTCATCCCGCTGGCGCGACGCAGGCGCGGCTGGTGTCGGACGCATTGAACGCGTTTCAGCATCTGTCGCAGCGGCGCTGGAAGCTGATCGAGGAGGCGCACAGCTCGATCTCGACGCCGTTCTATGCCGTCCTGCTGTTCTGGCTGATGGTGTTGTTCCTGACCTTCGGGCTGAGCGCGCCGCGCAACCCGCTGGTTTATTGCATGCTCGGGCTGGGCGCGCTTTCCATCGCCTCGGCGATTTTCGTCATCCTCGATCTCGACGCGCCGGTCGGCGGCTTGTTCAGCACTTCAAGCGAACCTTTGCGGGTCGCCTTGGCCCATCTCGGCGCCTTGCCTTGACAGGACGTGAATTGGAAGGTTATAGGCGTATATACCCGTAATTGAGCCGTCCATGCTGCCCTGTCATTGCCTGGCGCTACGCCGTGCCAGCCGCACCGCCACCAGCTTCTACGACACGGCGCTGGCCCCGGCTGGGCTGACCGTCGCGCAATTCGCCATGCTGCGGCAGTTGCAGGCGCTTGGCCGCGTCAGCATTTCGCGGGCCGCCCAGGCAATGCAACTCGACCGCACCACGCTGGGCCGCAACCTCGGGCCGCTGGAGCGCGGCGGGATGGTGCGCATCGTCGTCGGCGAGACGGATGGCAGGCAACGCATGATCGAGGTTTCCGACCGTGGCGAACAAGCCGTGCGGCAGGCAATCCCGGCCTGGAAATCGGCGCAGGCGGCGATAAGCGGAAGACTCAACCCCGGCCGGCTGGCGCTGCTGCACGAGCTGCTCGCCGAATTCGAAAGCATCGCTTCGTGAAGCAAACACAGGAAACCCGATGAACCCGCAAACCGCATCAAAACGGCCGCCCAAGGCTGCAAGGCCGCTTTGGCTGATCCTGCTCAGCGCCGGCATCATCGTCGGCATGGGCATGGGCCTGCGCCAGGTCATGGGGCTTTACCTGCGCCCGGTGACCATGGACCTCGGCATCGGGCGGGAGCCGTTCTCCAACGCGCTGGCGGTCTCCAACCTGGTGGTCGGCGTGGCGGCGGTCTTCACCGGCGCCGTCGCCGACCGCTACGGCGCCGCCCGCGTCGTGGTCTTCGGCGCGCTGTGCACGGTCGGCGGGCTGTATCTGATGGGTATCACCGGGAGCAGCATGGGCATCATGCTGAGCGGCATCCTGCTCGGTTTCGGCATGTCGGGCACCGGCATCACCTCGTTGGTCGGTGCGGTCGGGCGCGCCGCGCCGGCGGAAAGGCGCACCGCGGCGATCGCCTCGCTCGGCATGGCCACCGGCATCGGCGGCTTCATCGCCTTTCCCTACGCCCACGTGCTGATCGAGGCGTTCGGCTGGCGTGCCAGCCTGATGGTGTTGGCCGCCACTGGGCTCGCCATGCTGCCGCTTGCGCTGTCGCTGCGCGGCCGTCCGGGCGTCGTCGTTGGCGTCGTCAAGCCGCAGACGCTACAGGAGGCCTTCCGGGAGGCGTTCGCCCTGCCGAGCTTCTGGTTGCTGGTGGTCGGCTTCTTCGTCTGCGGCTTTCACGTCGCGTTCTATTCCGCCCACCTGCCGGCCTACGTACAGGATCAGGGCCTCGGCGCCTGGGTCGGCGTCTGGGCGCTGATGGCGCTCGGCCTCGCCAATATCCTGGGCACCTGGCTAGCCGGGCAGTCCGGCCGCTACTTCGAGAAACGCAAGGTGCTGACGTTCATCTATCTCGCCCGCACCGTGCTGTTCGTGGTCATCATCTACATGCCCGTGACCGGCTTCACGGTGATCGCCGTGACTTCGCTGCTCGGGCTGTTCTGGCTGTCCACCATTCCGCTGACCAGCGGCCTGGTCGCGACCTTCTTCGGTACCCACTGGATGTCGATGCTGTTCGGCTTTGTCTTTCTCTCGCACCAGCTCGGCTCGTTCGCCGGGCTGTGGCTGGCCGGCCGGGCCTACGACCTCACGCACTCCTACGACACGATGTGGTGGATCTCGGCCGGGCTCGGCCTTGTCGCCGCGCTGCTCAACTGGCCGATCCGCGAGCGCCCGGTGGCACGCGTGCTGGCGCAGATGGGGCAGGCGGGCGCGGTCGCCGCCGAATAGTATGGCGCGGCGGGTCCTTGCCGGTGCCGGGATCGTGGCCTTGCTGGCGACGGGCATCGTGATCTATGCGGTGCGTGGACCGGCCATCCTGCTCGATCTCGATGCGGTCGGCCGCTTTCTTTGCCTTTGATCGGACGCGCGATGACGACCATGCCGGGACCGACCTCGCGCAGCTACTTCTCGCAACGGCTGCGGCTGCGCTACGTCGATTGGGGCAACCCGGACGCGCCGCCGCTGATCCTGCTGCATGGTGGGCGCGACCACTGCCGCAACTGGGATTGGGTGGCCGAGCGGCTGTGCCGCGACTGGCACGTCATCGCGCCCGACCTGCGCGGCCACGGCGACAGCGAATGGCCGTCGGACGGGCACTATCCGATGGCCAACTTCGTCTATGACCTCGCACAGCTCGTGCATCAGCAGAAGCTGGCGCCGGTGACCATCGTCGCGCATTCGCTCGGCGGCAACATCTCGCTCCGCTATGCGGGGGTGTATCCGGACGCGGTGAAGAAGCTGGTGGCGATCGAGGGCCTCGGCCCCTCGCCGCGGGTCGCGGACAAGCAGGAAAAGCTCAGCATCGCCGACCGGATGACGCGGTGGGTGGACGAGCAGCGCACCCTGTCCGGCCGGCTGCCGCGCCGCTACCCCACGATCGAGGACGCGCTGGCACGCATGCAGGCCGAGAATTCCCATTTGTCGCCCGCGCAGGCGCGCCATTTGACCGAGCACGGCGTCAACCAGAACGAGGACGGCACCTACAGCTGGAAGTTCGACAACTACGTCCGGGTCTGGCCGCCCTACGACATGACGCGCAGCGCCATCGCCGAGCTGTGGGCAAGGATCACCTGCCCGACCTTGCTGGTCTATGGCACCGAGAGCTGGGCCTCCAACCCCGCTGCGGATGGCCGGCTGGCGGCCTTCCGCACTGCGTCCGTGGTGCGGATCGAGGGTGCCGGGCATTGGGTGCATCACGACAAGCTGGAAGTTTTTCTCGATCATGTAATAAAATTTCTGGCGGAGCCTGCATCCGTTTAAGCAACAGTCTGATACAGACCCGCCGTCTGGCAGAGTTTTTCATTGAACCGCAGGCATCATTCGACAGTCGAAAACGATCCGATTCTTGTTAGGCGAATAGAATTGATGCGAATCACAAATAATAACGTATTGAACACAGTAAGTTTATTGGCATAGCGATACGTAATTCATGATGCTGTCGTCCGAACCCTTCGGCGGAGCATCCAAGATGACGACGAGCCCAAACGGCACCTACGTGCTTGGCAGCGCCGGGAAGGTCACCGATGCCCAGGGCGATGTTTTCGCCATCAACGGCAACGGGCAGATCACCGTCAACGGCGTCGTCGACGAGACAACCGACCGGGTCGACGCGTTGGGCTACTATGACGGTCAGGTCTGGCAGAAGAACGCCGACAACTACTGGTACAGCAAGGCGTCTGCCGCCGACACCTGGGCCAATATCCCGTTCTCCGACGGCGTGCCCATCCCGGTGCCGCCGGAGTCAGCCAACGACACGGTGGCCACGGCGGCCTTCGAGAGAATCACGGACGGCAACGGGAACCAGTGGTTTCTCGTGAACAGGCAGGTCGCCGTCGATGGGGTGGCGGATACCACGACCGACCGGGTGATCCAGCTGGACTACGTCAACGGGGTGATCTGGCAGGAAAACATCGACGGCAACTGGTACAGCAAGACCACGCCGTCCGACACCTGGACCCAGACGACGAACGTCGACCCGATCACCGGGGCCAGCGGCCCGACCCAGCTCGAAGCCTGGACCGGCGCCGAGAGCAACGATGCTGCGAACGCCAACAACTGGTCCCAGTACCATGTTCCGGTGGCGGGCGAGCCGCTCGACATGAATTCGGGCACCACCATGGACCTCGGCGGCGGCAATCTGGCGGGCGACAGGCTGACGTTGGTGGGATTCAGTTCCGGAACCATCAACATGACGGCGGGCGGCAGCTTGAAGCTGGATGCCGGTCAAGGCCAGGTCAAGGTCAACATCACGGGCGGCAAGGTAACACTCGATGTCATCGGCGGCTTCGACAGCGGTGTCGAGGTCACGGCGGATAGGCTGAGTTCCGGCCTGCTGCACGCCAAGATGATTTTCGCCAGCCTGAGCGTGACCGGCGGGACCATGCTGCTCAACGGCGACAGCCTGTTCCAGGGCACCTCCGTCCTTCTCAACAGCAATCTTGCGGGCACCGGCACGGCGCTGCTGACCAGCGCGGTGTCGAGGACCAGCCATATCGAGGTGACGGGCAGCATCGGTGCGGGGGTCACCATCAATGCCGCCGCCGACATCGGGC
>JANXRT010000036.1 GCA_025356735.1 Acetobacteraceae bacterium
CTGCGCGAACTGCACGCCAACTACGTCGATATCGTGCGCCGTGGTGAAACGCTGGGGCCGGACGTGTCGCAGCTGAAGGTGTGGCAGACCGAGCTGTTGCAGCGCATCACCGAGCTCAGCCTGGAGATCGCCGGCGAGAACGCGGCACTGCTCGATCCGATGGACGGCAACCGCGAGCTGCATCCTTCGGGGTTGTTTTTGCAGGCCCGGCCGGCGACCATCTATGGCGGGTCTAACGAGATTCAGCGGAATATTCTGGCAAAGAATACGTTGGATTTGCCGAGTTAAACAAAGGAAGCCCAAGGGCTCTGCCCCTGGACCCCGTTAAAGGCGGAGCCTTTAAAATCCATTCGTTAAGTAAGGCTTGCCCAGGGCAAAGCTTGAGTTCGAGGCGTGACCAGATCGATTTGCCCGGTGGGGCCGTGTTGGTGGGGTTATGCCTGCTTTGGGGCATCACCCAGGTCAGCATCAAGCTGGCACTTCACGAGGGCCTGCCACCGTTTCTGCAGGCCGGACTGCGTTCCACCGGATCAACGATCCTGCTGCTGGCTTGGGTTCGGCTGCGCGGCGGGCGCGGTGCGATCGCTCGGCTGCTGGCGGCGGACGGCGCGTTCTGGCCTGGAATCCTGACCGCCGTGCTGTTCGCCAGTGAGTTCCTGGCGATGTATCCCGGACTGAGGCTGACCACCGCATCCCGCGCCACCCTATTCATCTATACCGCGCCGTTCTGGGTGGCGTTGGGCGTGCACCTGCTGGTCCCCGGCGAACGCATGACGCTACGCCAAGGCCTCGGATTGATTTTCGCGTTCGTCGGCATCGGCTTCGCGGTCGGCGATGGCCTGCTGGCCGGCGGCGGCGAGTGGCTGGGTGACGCCCTGACCCTGCTCGCCGGCGCGTTCTGGGGCGGAACAACCGTCGCGGTGCGCGCCAGCCCGCGGCTGATGGCGGTCGCCCCGGAGAAGGTGCTGCTGTATCAGCTCGGAGGCTCGGTGCCGGTGCTTCTGCTGGCCGGTAGCCTGGCCGGTGAGTGGCCGCAACTGGCGGGCGCCAGCCTGCAGGGCTGGGGCTGGCTTGGATACCAGACGTTGGTTATCGCCTTCTTCAGCTATTTGACATGGTACTGGCTGATCGGCCGGTACCCGGCCGGACGGCTGGCGGCGTTTACCTTCCTGGTGCCGGTATTCGGCCTGGCCGCCGGTGCCTTGGTTTTGAACGAACCCGTCTCGGCACTGCTGGTGGTCGCGCTGCTGTTCGTAGCCTTTGGTATCCGCCTGGTGAACGGACCCGCCCCTGCGAAAACCGCCTAAACCGTTTGCGATCGCGTGGCGAGGCGGCCTGCGCGCCACGCGGAGGGGCGGCCAAGCCGGGCAATACCCCAGATCGCGGTGAAGGTCACAACATAGACAATCAGTTGCAGACCGGAGGGCTGGTCGGTGTAGCCGATCATCGCGTGCAGCGCCTTGCCAAGCAGCGAGTTCTGCGAGACCAGCCAGCCGCTGTCCCACAGCGGTAGGCTGAGAAAGCGGGCATAGTCGGCGGATTGCAGGAGCCCGACCGCCTGGCTGGCAAGGCCCGCCGCGACCAGCGTCACCATCAGGCTGGTGACCGCGAACAGCTTGCGCTGCGGAATGGCAAGCAACCCGCGATACATCGCCCACGACAATCCGATGCCGGCGACAATGCCGAGCACTCCGCCAACTGCCATCGACCCGGCGGTGGAGTCGCCGCCGATCGCGATGCCATAGAGAAACAGCACGATCTCGGCACCTTCCCGTAGAACCGCCACGGCGATGACGATGGCCAACGCGAACAGGGTCCGGGAGCCGTCCTGCACCGAGGCGCCCAACGCCTTCATCTCGCGGGCTGTGTTCCGTCCATGGCTCACCATCCAGATCGTGTGCCAGCCAAGCATCACCACCGCGACCGACAGCACCGTGGCCTGGAACAGCTCCTGGCCCATGCCGTCAGCAAGCGATCCCAACTGGCCCGCGAATAGCGCCAGCAGGCAAGCACCGGCGACGCCGCTGCCGATGCCAAGCGCCACCATCCGGCCACGGTTCAGCACGCCCTGCGTCGAGGCCATGACGATACCGACGATCAACCCGGCCTCGATTGCCTCCCGGAACACGATAATCAGAGCCGCCAGCATGCAAGAGACTTCCTGTTAGGACCAAGCTGCAATTGCGAACAATTCGCATAACTTCGCTGATGTTATGTCACTGTGGTTGAGGGTCAAGTGCGACGTTGCGCTGGCCGCCATGCGTGGTTGACACCGTGACGCCGCCGCCGCCAGTTTGCGCGTCAAAGCGGGGAACATCATGGCTCGACGCTATGACGACCTCGAATCTTTGAGAATGGGGAAACGACCATGAAGCTGTTGCGCTATGGGCCGGCCGGCGCCGAGAAGCCGGGCATGCTGGATCACGACGGCAAGCTGCGTGATCTTTCGGGCATGATCCGGGACCTTGATGGATCGACGCTGTCGCCGGACTCGCTGCGTAAATTGGTGGCCCTCGATGCGGGCACGCTGCCGCTGGTCGAGGGCGACCCGCGGATCGGCGCCTGCGTCGCGCGGCCGGTCAACTTCGTCTGCATCGGGCTCAACTTCGCCGACCATGCCGCCGAGACCGGCAACCCAATCCCCAAGGAGCCGATCGTGTTCCTGAAATCGCTCGGCGCCTATGCTGGGCCGAATGACGACGTGAAGATTCCGCGCGGCTCCAAGAAGACCGACTGGGAAGTCGAGCTGGCCATCATCATCGGCACCTCGGCGAGCTACGTGCCCGAGCACAAAGCGATGGACTACGTCGC
>JANXRT010000039.1 GCA_025356735.1 Acetobacteraceae bacterium
TGTCGCAGATCTCGCGAATATGCTCCTCGAACACGCCGTGGGTGGAGGGATAGGTGATCATCACGGCCGCGAGGTCGTTGGCGTGCTGTTCGGCTTTCGCGCGCAAATCACCGACGTCGACGTCGCCGCGCGCGTCACACGCCACGACCACGACCTCCATGCCGGCCATGTGCGCGGACGCCGGATTGGTGCCGTGCGCCGAGGACGGGATCAGGCAGATGTTGCGGTGCCCCTGGCCGTTTGCGGCCTGGAACGCGCGGATCGTCAGCAGCCCGGCATATTCGCCCTGCGACCCAGCATTGGGCTGCAGCGACACCGCGAAGAAGCCGGTCGCCTCGCGCAGCCATTCGGCCAGGGTGTCGATCACCTGCTTGTAGCCCAGCGTCTGATCGGCGGGCGCGAAGGGGTGGATATCGGCAAATCCTGGAAAGGTGACCGGGATCATCTCCGCCGTCGCGTTCAGCTTCATCGTGCAGGAGCCGAGCGGGATCATGCTGCGGTTCAGCGCGATGTCGCGGTCTTCGAGACGCTTGATGTAGCGCAGCATCTCGTGCTCGGCATGATGGCGGGTGAACACCGCCTGCTGAAGGTATTTCGTTCGCCGCACGAGCTTCTCAGGAATTCCCGCAGGTGCCGCGGCCAACGGCGCACCAAGCACGGCGGCGATCCGAAAAAGCTCGTCGCGTGAAACCGTCTCGTCCAGCGCGATCGCAACGCCGGTCGCGTCGATCCGGCGAAAGTTGAACCCGGCCTCGATGCCGGCTTGCATCAGCGTGTCGGCATCCGCGGTCTCGATCGCGATGGTGTCGAAGAACGTGTCGTGACGCAGCCTGAGGCCCACGCGAATTGCGACGCCGGCCAATAGCCGGGCCTGAAGATGAACACGGCTGGCGATCCGAAAAAGCCCCACCGGCCCATGCCACACCGCATAGAACCCGGCCATCACCGCCAGCAGCACCTGCGCCGTGCAGATGTTGGAGGTCGCCTTTTCTCGCCGTATGTGCTGCTCGCGCGTCTGCAGCGCCAGCCGCATCGCCGGATGGCCGGCGGCATCGACGCTGACCCCGACCAGCCGGCCCGGCAGTTGGCGTCGGTAGGCGTCGCGCGTGGCGAAGAACCCGGCATGGGGCCCGCCGAAGCCCATCGGCACGCCGAAGCGCTGGGCCGAGCCGACCACCACGTCGGCGCCCATCTCGCCCGGCGGCTTCAACAGCGCCAGCGACAGCAGGTCGGCGGCAACGATGGCGAGCCCGCCTGCCGCCTGCGCCCGCGCGATCTCCGCCGTCAGGTCGCGGACAGCGCCGGTGGAACCCGGATATTGCAGCACCACGGCGAACGGCTTCGCGGCCATGATCGCATCGCAGTCGCCGGGCGCGACATCGACCAGGCTGAACCCCAGCGGCGCCGCGCGCGTCGCCAGCACGGCGCGGGTCTGCGGGTGCAGGTCGGTCGCCACCGCCAGTGTTTTCGATCCGGTCCGGCTCAGCGCGTGCGCCATCGCCATCGCCTCGGCCACCGCGGTCGCCTCGTCGAGCAGCGAGGCGTTGGCGATCGCCATCCCCGTGAGTTCACAGGTGACGGTCTGGAAATTGACCAGCGCCTCCAGCCGTCCCTGCGCAATCTCCGCCTGATACGGGGTGTAGGCGGTGTACCAGCCGGGGCTTTCCAGCACGTTGCGAAGGATGACCGGCGGCGTGTGGGTGCCGTGATAGCCCATCCCGATCAGCGACTTCTTCAGCACGTTGCGGCCCGCCAGCGCCCGCAGCTCGGCAATCACCGCCGCCTCGTCGATCGCCGGCGGCAGGTCGAGCGCGCGGTCGGCGCGGATCGATTGCGGCACGGCGCGCGCCGCGACCTCGTCCAGGCTGGCCGCCCCGATCGCCGCCAGCATGTTCTCTATTTCCGACTCGGACGGCCCGATATGGCGCGCCACGAAGGCATCGCTGGCCTCCAGCCGCGAAAGCTCCTCGAACGCATCCATGCTCACGCGCTCTCCGCCACGAACGCGTCGTATTCGGCCTGATCCATCATCTCGTCCAGCGCCGACGCATCGACGCCCGAGATGCGAAAGAACCATCCGGCCTCGGTCGGGTCGGCGTTGACCAGCGAGGGGTCCTCGACGATCGCCTCGTTGACCTCGGTGACGGTGCCGGCGACGGGCGCGAACACGTCGCTCGCCGCCTTGACGCTTTCGACCACGGCGCAGGCCTCGCCATCGCCGACGGCCCGGCCGGTATCGGGCAATTCCACGAACACCACGTCGCCCAGCGCCTCCTGCGCGTGGGCGGTGATGCCGACGGTGGCGACGTCGCCATCCAGCCGCACCCATTCATGGTCCCTGGTGAAGCGGGTCTCGGTCATGTCGGATCCTTCAACGGAGATAGCGATGGGGCTGGAACGGCAGCGGGGCAACGTGGGCGGGCAGCGCCTTGCCGCGCACCAGCAAGGCAATCGGCGTGCCATCGACGGCGAGGCCTGGCGGCACATAACCCATGGCGACCGGCGCGCCGACGCTGGGGCCGAACCCGCCCGACGTTATCGCGCCGACGACGGCACCATTCGGGGCAATGATTTCGGTGCCCTCGCGCGCCGGCGCGCGGCCATTCGCGCGGATGCCGACCCGTACCCGGCGCGGCCCGTCATGCAGCGCCGCGCGCACGGTGGCACCGCCGGCAAAATCCCATTCCATCTTGCGACGCTTGCCGATCGCCCAGGTCAGGCCAGCCTCGACCGGGTTGGTCGTGGCATCGATGTCGTGGCCATACAGGCACAGCCCCGCCTCCAGCCGCAGCGAGTCCCGCGCGCCCAGCCCGGCCGGCGCCACCTCCGGCTCGTGCAGCAGAATCCGCGCCAGGTTTTCCGTCTCGCCGGCCGCGACCGAGATCTCGAACCCGTCCTCGCCGGTGTAGCCGGACCGGCTGATGACGCACGCGATCCCCTCGACCGGCATCGCCGCCACCGCCATGAACCTCATTGCCCCGGCACCCGGGCACAGCCGCGCCAGCACCGCGCCCGCGTGCGGCCCCTGCAACGCCAGCAACCCGCGATCCGGCTGCGGCGTCAGCGTCACGTCAGCCGGCAGCCTCGTGCGCAGATAGGCGAAGTCAGCTTCCTTGCGGGCGGCGTTGACGACAACGGAAAAAGAACCATCGCCGAGATTGGCTATCATCAGATCGTCGAGGATGCCGCCATCGTCGGCCATCAGAAGCGAATAGCGTTGCCGGCCTGGCTTCAGCCCAAGGATGTCGCCAGGAACCAAGGCCTCCAGCGCCGCCGCCGCGCCGGTGCCGGAAACCAGCGCCTGACCCATGTGGGAGACGTCGAACAACGCTGCCCGGTTGCGGCAATGCAGGTGCTCGGCCAGCACCCCGCCACGGCAGCGCCGCGCCATCTCACCGGAGAAATCGTATTGCACCGGCATCGAGTAGCCGGCGAACGCCACCATGCGCGCGCCCAGCTCGCGATGAAGTGCCGCGAGCGGCGTGGTCCTGAGGTCATCGGCCAAGGAATTCTCCGCGCGGTCGGGCCGCCCGCCGGCATCATGCCGTCAGGAACGACCCCCCTCTGTCGCGGAACCTGAGAGATTCGGCCGAACACTCCAATCAGGGAAGACCCTGATCAAGCGCGCCTTTCTCCGTCGGTGCGGCGAACGCGGCTGCGTCCTCCGGCTTTCCAGAGGTCTCGATTCCGGTGCGGTCCTGGGTGCCTGAGCGTTTCCGGGGGCCGGTTGCGCCTTCGGCGGCGAAGCTGTCCGATACGATCGGGCGGCTCGCACTCTCCCGCGCCGGATGCCCGAGACGCAGCCAGCATGCCCGAACCTGGCGCCACATTCAACCGCGATCGACGCCGGCCTAGCGCACGCGGCGCGACCGGTTGGCCTCCAATTCGTCCGGCGTCAGCTGAAACCCGGCCGTGACGGCGTAGGCAGCCCCCGAAACCTCCGCGCTGACCGGCAGCACCAGGGTGATTTCCGGCGAGGTCAGGCGAACCTGGCCGACATCGGCCGGAAACCTGACCCGGATCGGATACAGCTTCTTGTCGAGGATGCGCTCGCCATTGGTGACCGCGACGAACACCGAAAGCTGCTCCTCGCGCGCCGGGCTGGCAGCCGGCCCGCGGATCACGTCGAACGACACGGTGACCCTGGTCTGCAGGTCCTTGCTCGTGTCGCCATAGCTGCAGGCACCGGCAACGCCGACCAGATGGGCCTCGAAAACCTGGTCGGTGAGGTCCCGGCCGGCGCCCGGCCGGTAGCGCGCGAGGTCCGCCGCGTCGGACAGGATACCGGCGCGCGGGCAGGCGGGCGCGAACTGCGCGTCCCTTGCGCCGCATCCGGCTAGGGCGACGATGAGAAACAACGCAAAGGCAGGGTTTTTATGTTGCATGGCCGGATGCTTAGACAGATCGAAACAAGCCAGCAAGCATGGGGCGCCGCCCCAAACCCCGCCGGGGTAGCGCCCCGGGGCGCCTGACTTATAAGGATGCGCTCCCGGGCGCTTCCCGGGCGGGGTCAGGGGCTGAGCCCCAGCCTTTTCTTGATCAGGAAAGCCCAACCATGGCGGTCTACACGGACGTTTCCGACGAGGCCCTGGCGGCGTTCCTCGCCGAATACGACATCGGCACCGCGGTCGCCTTCCGCGGCATCGCCGAGGGCGTCGAGAACAGCAACTTCTCGCTGCGCACGACCGCCGGCGACTTCATCCTGACCCTGTATGAAAAGCGCGTCGATCCGGACGACCTGCCCTGGTTCCTCGGCCTGATGGAGCACCTCGCCGGTCGCGGCATCGTCTGTCCGCAGCCGGTGCGCGGGCATGACGGGCAGGCGCTGCGCCAGCTTTGCGGGAAGCACGCCGCGGTCACCACCTTCCTGTCCGGCGTTTGGCCGCGGCGAGTGCGGCCGGAGCATTGCGCCCCGGTCGGCGCCGCCCTGGCCGCGTTGCACCTTGCCGGCCAGGACTACCGCCCGCGCCGCGCCAACGCGCTCGGCCCCGCCGCGTGGACCCGGCTGCTCGACCGGTGCGAGGGCGCCGACATGGTGGCACCCGGCCTGCATGCCGAGGTCGCGTCGGCGCTGACCCGCGTACTGTCCGGCTGGCCGGCCGCCCTGCCCGTCGGCCATATCCATGCCGATCTGTTCCCCGACAACGTGTTCTTCCTCGACGGGCGCCTGTCCGGGCTGATCGATTTCTACTTCGCCGCCACCGACATCCTGGCGTTCGACATCGCGGTCTGCCTCAACGCCTGGTGCTTCGAGCCGGATTTCTCGTTCAACGTCACCAAGGCCCGCGCCCTGCTGGCCGCCTACCAGAAAGTCCGCCCATTGTCCTCGGTCGAACGCGCCGCGTTGCCGGTGCTGTGCCAGGGAGCCGCGGTCCGGTTCCTGCTGACCCGGCTGTTCGACTGGCTGAACACGCCGCCCGGCGCCCTGGTCACGCGCAAGGACCCGATCCAGTCGCTGCGCTGGCTGCGCTTCCACCTGCAGGCCCGCAGCGAGCAGGCCTATGGCATCTGAAACGGCGGCATCTGAAACCGCGCCGGCCCCGGAATTCGTCGAAATCTGGACCGACGGCGGCTGCAAGCCCAATCCGGGGCCCGGCGGCTGGGGCGCGATCCTGCGCTTCAAGGGCCGCGAGCGGGAGCTGTCCGGCGCCGACCCGGCCACCACCAACAACCGGATGGAGCTGACCGCCGCCGCCAGCGCGCTGGAGAGCCTGACCCGGCCCTGCGCGGTGGTGGTCTTCACCGACAGCGAATACGTCCGCAACGGCATCACCCGGTGGCACACCGGCTGGGTGCGGCGGAACTGGCGCAACGCCGCCGGCGCGCCGGTCGCCAACATGGACCTGTGGCGCCGGCTGCTGGACGCCGCCCGCGCCCATCAGGTGGATTGGCGCTGGGTCCGCGGCCACGCCGGCGACCCGATGAACGAGCGCGCGGACGTTCTGGCGACACGCGCGCGAGATGGCGGCGCCGGCTAGAGAATCGTAACGGCATGAGCACCGCCATGAAAAACCCCATTCGTTCCGTGACGGTGCTGGGCGCCGGCATCGCCGGACTTGCCTGCGCCGAGGTGCTTGTGCGTGCCGGCGTTGCCGTCACCCTGCTCGACAAGGGGCGCCGGCCCGGTGGGCGCGTGGCGACACGCCGGGCGGAGGGCACGGTGTTCAACCACGGCGCGCAATTCGCAACGTCACGCGGCGCGGGCTTCGGGGCGTTGCTCGACGACCTTCGGGCAGCCGGCCAGGCTGCGCCCTGGCTCGCCGCCGGCAACGATGGCCGGCGCATGAGTTTCATCCCCGGCATGTCCGCCCTGCCGGCGGCGATGGCGGATCGGGCAATCGCGCTGGGTGCCGTGCTCCGAACCGGGCGCCATGCCGCCTTCCTGCATCCAGCCCAGCCGGGCTGGGCGGTGCGCCACCTGGCGGCCACCGACATCGGGCCGGGCGAGACCGCCGCTTCGGGCGGCGAGAGGACGTTGCCGCAGGATGCGGTGCTGCTGGCGCTGCCCGCCAGCCAGGCCGCCAGCCTGCTGGCGACGGCGGCCCATCCTTTCGCCGCCGTCGCCGGCCGCGCGGTGATCGCGCCGTGCTGGGCGGTGATGGCGCGGTTCGCCGTCCGCGTCGCCGGCGCCGACGTGCTGTCGGACAGGCCCGGCCCGGTCGCCTGGGCCGCGCGCGAGGGATCGCGCCCCGGCCACGCGGCGGAGCCGGATGCCTGGACCCTCAACGCCAGCCCCGAATGGAGCCGCGCGCACCTCGAAGACAGCGTGGAACAGGTCAGCCAGGCCCTGCTGGCCGAATTCCGTGCCGTCACCGGCGCGCCGGCGCCCGACCTGGCCCTCGCCCATCGCTGGCGCTACGCCCGGGTCGAGACACCGATCGGCCTGCCTTGCCTTTGGGACCCCGCTTGCAGGCTCGGCGCCTGCGGCGACTGGTGCCTCGGCGGGCGGGTCGAGGCTGCCTATGACAGCGGGATCGGCCTGGCCCATGCCGTTCTGGCGGACACCTAGGCCGTCAAGGGAAACGTTTTCTTGAAGCGGCGTGGATAACTCGCGGCTTCTCCGTGGCAAGGAAATTGCTAGATCCCGCATGAACAAACGGAGAGCCACCATGCGGCGTCGAACATTGCTGGCAACGGGCCTCGCGGCCATGGCACGGCCCGCGCTGGTGCGTGCCGCATCGGTGAGCACGTTGAAGTTCGTGCCCTATGCAGACCTGGCCCTGCTCGATCCGGCGGTCAGCGCCTTCGTCACCCGCAACCACGTGATGATGGTCTACGACACGTTGTTCGCAATGGACGAGGCCGGCGTCGCCCAGCCGCAGATGCTGGCGGGCCACAGCGTCGAGGAGGACGGGCTGACCTGGACGCTGACGTTGCGCCCGGACCTTCGTTTCCACGACGGCACGCCGGTGCTGGCCCGCGACGCGGTCGCGAGCCTGCAACGCTGGCAGGTCGTCGATGCCTTCGGCCAGGCGCTCGCCGCCGCAACCCACGAGCTGTCGGCGCCGTCGGACACCGAAATCGTGTTCAGGCTGAAACGACGCTTCGATCTGCTGCCCCAGGCGCTGGCGCATCCGACCAACCTCATCGCCGTCATCATGCCGGAACGGCTGGCCAAGACGCCGGCCACCGCGCGGCTGACCGAGATCGTCGGCACCGGGCCCTACCGCTTCCTGGCGAACGAGCGGGTGCCCGGCGCGCGCAACGTTTATGCCCGGTTCGACGGCTACGTTCCCAGCCCGCGCGGCCCCGCGAGCTTCCGCGCCGGCGCCCAGCTGGCGCATTTCGATCGCGTCGAGTGGATAACCATGCCCGATCCGGCAACCCAGGTCGCCGCCCTGATGAACGGCGAGGTCGATTGGGTGGAGCAGCCGCTGATGGACCTGGTCGCCTCGCTGCGCGCCAACCGCGCCGTGAAGGCCGAGGTGCTGGAGACCAAGGGGCTGATCGGGTTCCTGCGCTTCAACCAGCTGTTCCCGCCGTTCGACAACCCGAAGATCCGCCAGGCGGTGCTGCGCGCCGTCAATCAGCGCGAATTTATGGGCGCGGTGGTCGGCGACAACGCCGCCTACGACGCGCATTGCGGGTTCTTCACCACCGGCTCGCCGCTCGCCAGCGATGCCGGGATGGAGGCGCTGAGCGGCACCGCCACGGTGGCCGAGGTCAAGGGCGCGCTGGCCGAGGCCGGCTACAACAACGAGCGCGTCGTTTTCGTCGCACCAACCGACGTGCCGCGCATCAACGCGATCGCCGAGGTCGGCGCCGACATGCTTCGCAAGATCGGCATGAACGTGGACGAGGTTTCCACCGACTGGGGCACGGCGGTGCAGCGCACCACCAGCCGGCAGCCCTTGGACAAGGGCGGCTGGAGCGTGTTCACGGCCTTCACCGGCGGGATCGAGTCGAGCGCGCCGAGCACGCATCAGCTGCTGCGCGGCAACGGGCCGAACGCCTATAATGGCTGGCCCGAGGCACCAAAGCTCGAAGCCATGCGCGACGCCTGGCTGGAAACCGCGGACCCGGCCCGCCAGAAGGCCCTGGCGCGGGACATGCAGGCTCAGGCGATGCTCGATGTGCCTTACCTGCCCGTCGGTTCCTATTTCCAGCCCTCGGCGTACAAGGCCGACCTGACCGGGATGCAGAAGGGCCTGATCCAGTTCACCGGCGTGCGCCGCGCTACGTGATGCCAAACCCCGGCGATATGCCAGACGCCTGCGGCGCACGGACTCGCCCACACGCCGGATTCTGCGTTAATCTCGTCTCCTGCCAACGGAGCCCAGAATGAGCATCACCGCCCCGGCCGATGAAGCCGCCGCCGCCGAGCCCGACCTCGGCTTCGACCCCGATGCGCTGCGCGCCAGGTATCGCCAGGAGCGCGACGTGCGGCTGCGCCCGGACGGCATCGACCAGTTCGTCGAGGTGGCGGGCGATTTCCGCCACTACATCGACGATCCGCATGTCGAGCCGGGCTTTGCCCGCGCGCCGCTGCACGACGAGATCGACGTGCTGATCATCGGCGGCGGCTTCGGCGGGCTGATGGCCGGCGCCCATCTGCGCCAGGCCGGCATCGAGCGCATCCGCATCATCGAGAAAGGCGGCGATTTCGGCGGCACCT
>JANXRT010000100.1 GCA_025356735.1 Acetobacteraceae bacterium
CCAAGCCGCTGGAGGCGATCGTCAAGGCCATTGCCGGCGTCGAGCATGTCTATAGCCAGACGCAGGACGACCGGGCCGTCGTGACCGTCCGCTTCGATGTCGGCACGAATGAAGACGACGCGGTCCTGCGGGTGAATGACAAGATCCGCGCGAACCTCGATAAGATTCCCATCGGCATTCCCGAACCGCTGATCGTCGGCCGAGGCATCAACGATGTGGCGGTGGTGGTGCTGACACTGTCGGCTCAACCGCAGGCGGCCGGGCGGTGGACCGACAAGGATTTATATGACGTCGCGGTCAAGCTGCGCAGTGAACTGACAAAGGTCGATAACATCGGCACCAGCTATCTGGTCGGTACCGGGCCCGAGGAAATCCGCGTCGAACCTGACCCCGAGAAGCTGTCTTTGTTTGGCGTGACGTTGCAGCAACTGATCGGCAAGGTGCGCGATGCGAACCGCGCGTTCGTTGCCGGCAGCATCCGCGATGCGGGGGTGGCGCGCACGCTGGCGGCTGGCCAGACGTTGCATGGGGTTCCGGATATCGGCCTGCTGCTGCTGACCACGCGCGACGGCCGGCCCGTCTATGTGCGGGATGTGGCCAGCGTGGCGATCGGACCGAGCACGGCGGAAAGTCGGGTGTGGAATCTGTCGCCGACGCCTGAAGGCTGGCAGCGCGGGCCGGCGGTCAGTCTGGCGCTGGCCAAGCGTGCCGGCGCCAATGCCGTCGTCGTTTCGCAGGCAATCGTCGATCATGTGCAGGAACTACGCGGCAAGTTGCTGCCGGACGATTTGCGGGTAGAGGTCACTCGCGACTACGGCCGCACCGCCAATGACAAGGCGAACGAACTGTTGTTTCACCTCGGACTGGCCACCGTTTCGATCGTGGTGCTGATCGCGTTCGCCATCGGCTGGCGGGAAGCGGTGGTAACCCTGGTTGTGATTCCCACGACCATCCTGCTGACGCTCTTCGCGGCTCGGCTGATGGGTTACACGATCAATCGCGTCAGCCTGTTCGCGCTGATCTTCGCCATTGGTATCCTGGTCGATGACGCGATCGTGGTGGTGGAAAATATCGCCCGTCACTGGGCGATGCGGGACGGTCGGCCGCGGCTGCAGGCAGCGGTAGAGGCGGTGGGCGAAGTCGGCAATCCCACGGTTGTCGCGACTTTGACTGTGATCGCTGCGCTGCTGCCGATGCTATTCGTGTCTGGCCTGATGGGGCCGTACATGGCACCGATCCCGGCCAACGCCTCGGCCGCCATGGTGTTCTCGTTTTTCGTCGCGATGGTTGTTGCGCCCTGGCTGCTGCTGAAACTATCGCACGCAACCGGCCATAGCGACGCGGCTGATCATGGTGAAGGCCGGTTGGGCCGCATGTATCGCCGCGTTGCCGAACCGGTGCTGCGCACCCGCGCAAGGGCCTGGACGTTTCTGCTGCTCGTCGGAATTGGAACGCTCGCGGCCTGTGGGTTGTTTTATACCGAGAGCGTGACGGTGAAGCTGCTGCCGTTCGACAATAAATCCGAGTTGGCGGTGGTGCTGAACCTGCCGGCGGGCAGCAGCCTGGAGGACACCGAGCGGACGCTGTTCGCCACCGCCGACCTTGCCCGCGGGCTACCCGAAATCCGCTCCATCCAGGCCTACGCCGGCACCGCCGCGCCGTTCAACTTCAATGGCCTGGTGCGGCACGGCTACATGCGCCAAGCGCCCGAGCTGGGGGATCTGCAGCTCAACCTGGCTCCGAAGGGCGAGCGTGACCGCGCCAGCCACGCCATCGCGCTCGATCTGCGGACCCGCCTCGCCGCCCTGGAACTTCCCGATGGGAGTACATTGCAGGTGGTCGAAGTGCCGCCGGGCCCACCGGTGCTGGCGACCCTGCTCGCGGAAATATACGGACCGGACGCGGCAACGCGGCGAGCGGTGGCGGCTGAAATGAAGGCGGTGTTCCGCTCCGTGCCGTTCGTCGTCGATGTCGGCGACTCCTATGGCCGGCCGCGGCCGCGACTGCGCATCGCCATCGATCAGGACGAGCTCGAGTATTTCGGTGTCGAGCAGAGTGATGTCTACGACACGGTTCAGGCGCTGTTCGGCGGCGTTCCTGTCGGCTACTCGCACCGTGGCGAGGAACGGGATCCGATCGAGATACGCATCGGCCTGCCCAAGCGCGAGCTCAACTGGAGCAGCCGTCTCGCGGCAACGCCGGTACCCGCCAATGCGCTGCCGGGCAGCAAGACGGTGGTGGAACTCGGGCAGGTCGTGCGAGCCGAAAAGGAGGTCGGCTCGCCGATACTGTTTCGCCGCGACGGCCATTTCGCCGACATGGTCACTGCCGAACTCGCCGGCAGCTTCGAGGCGCCGATCTACGGCATGATCGCCGTTGATCGCGCAATCGACCAGCACGACTGGGGCAATCTGCCAAGGCCTGAAATCCGCCTGCGCGGCCAGCCTCTGGATGAAACCAGGCCATCGC
>JANXRT010000169.1 GCA_025356735.1 Acetobacteraceae bacterium
GGTTTCCGCGCCGGCATCTGGCACCTGGCCGATACCAGCACCAACGGAACCTTCCTCAATCGCGACGCCGATCCGGTCGGGGCTGGCGCCCCCCGCCCGTTGTGCGATGGCGACCGCGTGCGGCTCGGCGCCTACGAGATCGAGCTTCGGATCGCCGAGGCACCTTCCGTGCCGCAGCGCGGCGGTGGCCGGTCCGAGCTGATGGACGATCCATTTGCGTCGGTGTCACCGAAGATGTCAGGCAGCCTCGCCAAACCGTCGCCGGCCAGCTTCGCCAATCCGTTCGCCGAACCGTCGGATGCGCAACCGTTCGACGCCTCCTCGTTCGGCGGTGCCGAGTCAAGCTGGGACGCGCCGGCCCCGCCAGCCGGGTCGTACGGCAGCGCGTCCATCGGCTTTGACCCTTTCGCGCCGGAACCTTCCGAATTTGGCGGCAACCTGGCCCGCGCGCCGACGCAGTCGGACCACAGCCCCGACTTCGAAAACGCGGTCCAGCTGCAACGCCCGGCGCCCTCCCTGCTGCCCGACGACTGGGATATCGAGCAATCCGCCCGGCCGCCAGCCGCGCCGAGGCCGATACAGCCGCCACAGGAGCTGCCGCCCGTTCCGGTTCGAACCGTGCCACCGCCGGCGGTGGCCGAGCTGCCGGTGGTTCAGCCGCCGCCCGCCGCAGCGCCTGCCCCCAGCGTGGCAGGACCGGATCTGCTGGCCGCCTTCTTGCGCGGCGCGGGGCTGGCAGATGCAAAGGTAAAAGAGCCGGAAGCGATGATGGAGGCGCTCGGCGCCGCATTCCGCGCCGTGATCGCCGGCACCCGCGACGTGCTGATGGCGCGCGCCGACATCAAGGGCGAGTTCCGCATCGAGCAGACCATGGTGCGCGCCCGCGGCAACAACCCGCTGAAGTTCTCGACCAGCGACGACGATGCGCTGACCGCCCTGCTCGGCACCGGCCGGCCCGTGGACATGACCCCGGCGGCGGCGATAACCGACGCGCTGCGCGACATCAAGCTGCACGAGCTCGCCTCGCTGGCGGCGATGCAGTCGGCCGTGCGCGCCCTGCTGGCCAGCTTTGATCCGGTGAAGTTGCGCACCGGGGCGGATCAGGCCAGCGGCCTCAGCCTGCTGCCGGCACAGAAGAAGGCACGCGCCTTCGACGCGTTCGAGGCGCTGCACAACCGCACCCAGCTGGCCTTGTCCGATGATTTCGACAGCGTGTTCGGCCGTGCCTTCGCCCGCGCCTACGAGCAGGCGCTGGCCGAATTCAAGCAGAAAGCCCCGCCATGATGCTCCGCCGCGCCGTCCTCGCCCAGTCCGCGCTCGCGCTGCTCGTCAGCTGTGCCGGCCCGCCGCCGCCCGCCGTGCTGGCGCTGACCATCGTGGGCTCGGCCGGCCAGAATCCGTCCGCCGCGGGCAAGCCGGCAACCGTCGCGGTGCGCATCTTCCAGCTTACGGCGACGGCCAAGTTCGAGCGCGCCGACGTGTTCGCGCTGACCGAGCGCGAGGCGGCGACCCTGGGCCAGGACAGCGCCGGCTCGGAGGAGTTCGTGATCGCGCCGGGCGAAACCCGCAAGCTCAGCCGTGATCTTAAGCCGGGCACGCAGTTCCTGGGGGTTGTGGTGCTCTATCGCGCGATCGAGACAGCGACCTGGCGCGCGTTTGCGCCTGTCGCCGCCAGTGGGCCGAGTACCCTTACGCTGCAAGTCGCGCGAAGCGCAGTCAGGCTAAGCTAAGGTTCCGCAGGCATCCAACTGGCCGAAGGCGGCCAGCTGGAACCTTTGCTTGCTACGCCCAATCCCGCAAAAGGGCCGTCGCCCTTTTGAAACCCTATACTTAAGGAATGGGTTCTAAGGGCTCCGCCCTTAGCGGGTCCATGGCAGAGCCCTGGCCTTTCTGAACTTCAATCCGCCGCTCATGAAAATCCGCCACGCTCCGGCGATGAGCGATCGAGACAAGGGTCGTCTCCGGCAACAGCCGCTGGATGGCGCGATACAGTTCCGCCTCCGCCTCCGGGTCCAGGCTCGCGGTTGCCTCGTCGAGAAACAGCCAGTCGGGCTTCGCCAGCAAAGCGCGCGCGAGGGCCAGGCGCTGCTGCTCGCCGCCGGACAGGCGCTGTGACCAGTTCTCCTCGGCATCGAGCTGCGGCACCAGGGCCGCGAGCCCGGCGGCTTCCAGCGCGGAAATCACCGCCTCTGTCGGGTAACCCTGGGCCTGCAGCGGATAGGCCGCGACCTCACGCAGGGTGCCAAGCGGGATGTAGGGTCGCTGCGGCAGGAACAACGCGGTGCCGGCGGGTCGGGTGATGCGGCCGGAGCCGAACGGCCAGATGCCGGCCAGGGCGCGGAACAGCGTCGATTTGCCGGAACCCGACCGGCCCGTGATCACCACCGACTGCCCGGGCGGCAGCACGAGGTCGCCATGGCGCATCAGCGTGTCGCCGTTGGGCAGTGCCAGCGTGACATCGTGCAATGCCACCGCGCCGGTGGGCGTCGTCTCGGTCGAGACGGAAACACCCTGGCCCGAGGC
Source organism: Acetobacteraceae bacterium (assembly GCA_025356735.1). Classification (GTDB taxonomy): domain Bacteria; phylum Pseudomonadota; class Alphaproteobacteria; order Acetobacterales; family Acetobacteraceae; genus PALSA-911. Next base: position 2,524 of record JANXRT010000169.1, read on the forward strand.
CGCCCGCGCCTCCGCGATCGCACGGTCGAACGTGACCAGCCGTTCCACCGTGGCGCGCCAGGACGCCAGCGTAGTGTAGAAGCTGATGAACCACGACATCGCGTCCTGCACGCTGGAGAACGCGCCGGCGGTCTGGGTCAGGCCGCCAAGCTGCATCTGCCCGGCGAAATAGCGCGGCGCCGCGACGACGATCGGGAACACCGACGCCACCTGCTCGTAACCGGCGATCAGCGCGTTTAGGTACTTGGTCCGGATCATGATGGCCCGCCAGTTGCGGATCACCGCGTGGAACCGGGTCAGCAGCGTGCCCTGCTCGGCCGCTTCGCCGCCGTACAGCGCGACCCCCTCCATGTTCTCGCGCAGCCGCACCAGCGAGTATCGGAAGTTCGCCTCGACCCGCTGCTGGCGGAAGTTCAGGCCGACCAGCGGCGAGCCGACCAGGTGCGTGAGCGTGGTGCCGGCGATCGCATAGGCCAGCGCCACCCAGACCATGTAGCCGGGGACCGACACGCCGAACACCGAGATCGAGCCGGACAGGCTCCAGAGAATGCTGACGAAGCTGAACAGCGACACGACGTTGGACAGCAGGCCGAGCCCGAGCGTCATCGTGTCGGCGGTGAACTCCCGCAGGTCCTCGGCGATGCGCTGGTCCGGGTTGTCGGTGCCGGCATTCTGCGCCGCGCTCAACGAAATCCGGTAGTAGGCGCGGTCGGAAAGCCAGTCGCCGAGGAACCGTCGGGTCAGCCAGGTGCGCCAGCGGATCTGCAGGAACTGGTTGAGATAGGTGCGATGGATGGCGATCAGAATATAGACTACGGCGATGCCGACGAAGCCGGGCATCAGGCCGCTCTCGCCGCGTTGGTAGGTGAACAGCAGGGCGAGGAACGCGTCGTAATCCTTGTTCTGCAGCGAGTTGAAGAATTCCCGGTTCCAGAAGCTCAGCAACACGGTCATGCCGACCAGCGACAGGTTCATGACGATGATGACCAGCAGCAGGCCGCGCGCCGACCATTTCTGCTCGGACTGGAAATACGGCACCGCCAGGCGCCAGGCATCGCGCAGGAACGAGCCGAGTTCCCGCTTCACGGGCTCGCCGGCGTTGGGGTTCGGCGTGGAGGTGACGGACATGCCGGTTCAGCCTTTCTCAGAAGCCAGCCGGTCCAGCCGGTCGAGCCACAGCCGGAGCCGGGCCTGGTTGACGCCGAAATCGGACTGGCCATAGACGCTGCGTGAATACAGCACCAACTCGGAACCGCCGCCCGGAAGCTCGCGCGCCTGGACGGCGATTAGGTCCGGGAAGTTGAACACCAGGCTGCGGGCGACAAAATGTACTTGCCCATCCTCGGGATACTCGGCGGCCAGGAACACGCGCGGTTGGGCCAACGCCATCCTTTGCACCGCAGCCAGCAGGTCCGGCGCCGATAGCCGGTATGCCGGCGTCACGATATCCGGCACCGGACTGAACCCTTGTGGCGCCGCCAACGCGGTGTTCGGGGTCGCCAGCCGCTCGATGCCGATGAAATCCATCGGTGGCGGCACCGGCAAACCCGCCGCTCCCGAATATCCGCAGGCCGGCAGCAACAGGCACAGCAACCAGGCGGCCGGGTTCAGGATGGCTCCGACTCCACGATCCGCAGCCGGATGACGCCCTTCACGCCGGCAGGCTCGACCCGTTTGCCGTGGCGCAGGATGTCGATGCGGCCCGCCTCGGCCAGGCGTATGGCCGCGCGGCGGACGGCGGAACTCAGTTTCTGCCAGTCCGGATCGAGGGCGCGCGAAACCTCCGACGGGCAGATTGTCTTTTCAGGTCCGCGCGCCGCAACCTGGCGCAAGATCTCGGCTTCGATCCGGCCTATTTCGGGGGTCAGCGCAGCGCGCCCTTGGCGATGCCAGCCAGATAGGCTGCGGCGGCGGGCAAGATCGCATCGTTGAAATCGTAGTTCGGGTTGTGCAGGTCGCGGCCGCCATCGGCTGGGCCGTTGCCGATCCACACGAACGCGCCCGGACGCTGCCTGAGGAACCAGCAGAAATCCTCGCCGGTCATCGCCGGCGGCAGGTCGCGCCGCACCTTCAGGCCGATCGCGCCGGCAACCACCGCCGCCAGATCGGCCTCGGCGGCGGTGTTCTGCGTCACCTCGATGCCGCGCGCCACATCGACATCGATCTCGACCCCGAAGCTGGTCGCGGTGCCGGCGGCGATGCGCCGGATCGCCGCCTCCATCGCGTGGCGCGTCGGAGTCTGAAGTGTCCGCATCGTGCCGGTCAGCACGGCGACATCGGCAATCTGGTTGGCGACGCTGCCGGCCTGCATCGTGGTCAACGACAGCACAGCGCTCTCCAGAGGATCAAGGTCGCGGGAAACGATCGTCTGCAAGGCCAGCAGGAGATGCGCCGAGGCGATCATCGGATCGCGCGTCAGATGGGGTAGGGCGGCATGGCCGGCATGGCCGCGAACGGTAAACTTCAGCCGTGCCCCCGCCGCCATCACCGGGCCATCATGGACGGCGACGGTGCCCGCCTCCAGCCCCGGCCAGTTGTGGTAGGCGAAGACCCGTTCCATCGGAAACCGCTCCAGCAGCCCGTCGGCCAGCATCGCCAGCGCGCCGCCCGAACCTTCCTCGGCCGGTTGGAACACCAGTTGCACGGTTCCGGTCCAGCTATCGTCCGCCGCCAGCAGCGCCGCGGCACCGAGCAGGGAGGTCGTGTGCCCATCATGGCCGCAGGCATGCATTACCCCGGCGCGCGTGCTGGCGTAATCCAGGCCGGTGGTTTCCTCGATCGGCAACGCATCCATGTCGGCCCGCAAGCCGACGCTGCGATTGGATTTACCCCGTGAAAGCGTGGCAACCACGCCATGCCCGCCAATGCCGGATTCAAACGGAATGTTCATCTCAGCTAGTTTCGCGGAGACGAACGCGCTGGTGTCGGTTTCGAAACGCGACAGTTCGGGATTGGCATGTAAATACCGTCGCCAGGAGGTCAGTTTCTCGGCTAGGTCCTGGGGCATCATCTTCAATACATCGCGCTTCGAAACGCCGTAGGCAAGAAGCAAACACGGGGCTCTGCCCCAAACCCCGCCCCGGAAGCGCCATACCTAAGTGTAGGGGTTCAAAGGGGCGACGGCCCCTTTGCGGGGTCTGGGGCAGAGCCCCATGCTTTCTTGCCTGCGGCGCTTAGCGAGGATCGGGTCCTACCCGCACCAACAGCTTACCGAAATTCTGGCCACCGAGGATGTTGATCAGCGCATCGGGCGCGTTTTCCAGGCCCTCGACGATATCCTCGCGGTATTTCAGGCTGCCGTCGCGCACCCACGGCCCGGCGAGCTTGCGCCATTCGGCGAAACGGCCTGGATTGTCGCTGACGATCAGGCCCTGGATGCGCACCCGCTTGCCGACCACGAACCCCAGATTGGGGCCAGCCGGCATTTCGGTGGCGTTGTACTGCGACACCATGCCGCACATCACGACGCGGGCGAACGGGTTGAGCTGCTCGAACACCGCGGCCTGCACCGCGCCGCCGACGTTCTCGAAATAGACGTCGATGCCGTTTGGGCAGACCCGCGTCAGCTCGGTGCGCATGTCGAGCGCGCGGTGGTCGATGCAGTTGTCGAAGCCGAGATGCTCCTGCACGTAGAAGCACTTGTCCGGGCCGCCGGCGATGCCGATGACGCGGGCACCGGCGCGCTTGGCGATCTGGCCGGCGACCGATCCGACGGCGCCGGAGGCGGCCGAGATCACCACCGTCTCGCCGGATCTGGGTTGGCCGATATCTGTCATGCCGGAATAGGCTGTGGTGCCCGGCATGCCGAGCACGCCGAGATAGGTCGATAACGGCGCCCCGTCGCGTGGCAGCTTGTTCAATGCCTTGGCCAGGCTGATGGAGTGTGATTGCCAGCCGCGCACGCCGCTGACCACGTCGCCCGGCGCGAAGGCCGGATCGCCGGACGCGATCACCTCGCCGATGGTCTCGCCGGTCATGACCTCGCCGATCTGCACCGGCGGCGAGTACGACGGCCGGTCGC
>JANXRT010000106.1 GCA_025356735.1 Acetobacteraceae bacterium
GCGCTGTTCCGGATGACCAAAAGCCGGGCGCGGGTCGATCCGCTGCTGGAGGTGCTGGGCGGTGCCGCGGTGGCGCTGGTGATCGGCTTCGCCGGCTGGCGGGCCGCCACCGGCAGCAACACGATCGGCAATTTCACCGGCTTCATTGCAGCCCTGCTGATCGCCTCGCGGCCGTTGCGCGCGCTGGGATCGCTGAATGCCGCGGTGCAGGAGGGGCTCGCCGGGCTGGTGCGTATCTTCCACGTGCTGGACGAAAAGCCGCTGATCCACGATGCGCCGGATGCGGCGGCGCTGCCGCCGGGTCGCGGCAAGGTGGTGTTCGAGAACGTGCGTTTCCGCTACCCCGATGGCCGCGCTGGGCTGCACGGGCTGAGCTTTGAGGCAGCACCTGGCACCACGGTGGCCCTGGTCGGGCCGTCCGGCGCCGGCAAATCGACCGCGCTGACGCTGATCCCCCGGCTGCAGGATGCCACCGCAGGCTTTGTGCGCATCGACGGCGCCGATGTTCGCGGCGTGACGCTGGCCAGCCTGCGCGACAGCATCGCCTATGTCGGCCAGGAAACCCTGCTGTTCGACGACACGGTCGGCGCCAACATCCGCATGGGTCGGCCGGCGGCAACAGACGCCGAAATCGAGCAGGCCGCCGCCGCCGCCGCCGCTTCCGACTTCATTGCAGCCCTGCCCGAGGGCTACGCGACGCGCGTCGGCCCCGGCGGCCAGCGCCTGTCCGGTGGGCAGCGGCAGCGCGTCTCGCTGGCCCGGGCGCTGCTGCGCAACCCGCGCATCCTGCTGCTGGATGAGGCCACCAGCGCGCTCGACACCGAGAACGAGGCCGCCGTGCAGGAGGCGCTGCTGCATCTTCGCGCCGGGCGGACCACGATTGTCATCGCGCACCGGCTTTCCACCGTGCGCGATGCCGACCTGGTTGTGGTGATGGAAGACGGGAGGGCACTGGAGCAAGGCACGCATGCGGGGTTGCTGGAGCTGGATGGGCTGTATGCTAGATTAGTAAGGAGCCAGGCGCTTGCGCAGTAAGCGACGGGGCTCTGCCCCATACCCTGCCGGGGTGCGCCCCGGGGCGCCTGACTAAGGTTGCTTCTGGCTGGCTATCTCGGCGCGGATCTTTGCAACCAGGCCCGGATTGGCGCGCTGGATCTGGCGCACGCGGAATGCCGCGGCCGCCCCGGGCTCCGGCGATAGCTCCCAACGCTCAAGCAACCGCAGATCGGCAATGGCAGTACCATCGCGCAAACCAGCCAGGGCGGAGCGCAAGGCTTGTGTCCGCACCGGGCGAGGGACGATAGGATCGATTTGCACGGCAGGTTCCAATCAGTGTCGCGGCCACACCGATCTAGGAACCCGCCACCTGTGACGCTAGCCGGAAGCTATGACCAGTCGATGAAACCTTCGTCGACCGGTTACATAGCTGATCAATAGCGATACAGCTCATGCTTGAACGGGCCGGCGGCGGCGGTGCCGATGTAGTCGGCCTGCTTCGGGGTCAATACCGTCAGCTTGGCGCCGACCTTGCCGAGATGCAGCGCCGCCACCTTCTCATCCAGGTGTTTTGGCAACGTATAGACCTTGTTTTCGTACTTGCCCGGCGCCGCGGTCCATAGTTCCAGCTGCGCCAGAACCTGGTTGGTGAACGAGGCCGACATCACGAAGCTCGGATGGCCGGTGCCGTTGCCGAGGTTCACCAAACGACCCTCGGAAAGCACGATCAGGCGCTTGCCGTCGGGGAAGACAACCTCGTCGACCTGCGGCTTGACGTTCTCCCACTTGTAGTTGCGGAGCGAATCAATCTGGATCTCGCTGTCGAAGTGGCCGATGTTGCAGACGATGGCGCGGTGCTTCATCGCCCGCATGTGCTCGATGGTGATGACATCGACGTTGCCGGTGGCGGTGACGAAGATGTCGCCCTTCGACGCCGCGTCGTCGAGCGTCACGACCTCATAGCCCTCCATCGCCGCCTGCAGGGCACAGATCGGGTCGATCTCGGTCACCATGACGCGGCAGCCGGCGTTGCGCAGGCTGGCGGCGGAACCCTTGCCGACGTCGCCGAAGCCGGCGACGACCGCGACCTTGCCAGCCATCATCACGTCGGTGCCGCGGCGGATGCCGTCCACCAGCGACTCGCGGCAGCCGTAAAGGTTGTCGAACTTGGATTTGGTGACGCTGTCGTTGACGTTGATCGCGGGCACCTTGAGGGTTCCGGCCTTCGCCATGTCCCACAGCCGGTGCACGCCGGTGGTGGTTTCCTCCGACAGGCCTTTCACGTCCTTAAGCATGTCCGGGTACTTGTCGTGCAGCAGCGCGGTGACGTCGCCGCCGTCGTCAAGAATGAGGTTCGGCGTCCAGGCGCTGCCGTCCGGCTGGGCCGGGCCGCGCACGGTCTGCTCGATGCACCACCAGAACTCGGCCTCGTCCATGCCCTTCCAGGCGAACACCGGCACGCCGGCGGCGGCAACTGCGGCCGCAGCGTGATCCTGGGTCGAGAAGATGTTGCACGACGACCAGCGCACGGACGCGCCAAGGGCGATCAGGGTGTCGATCAGCACCGCGGTCTGGATGGTCATGTGCAAGCAGCCGACGATACGCGCGCCGGCCAGCGGCTTGCCGGCACCGAACTCGGCCCGCAGCGCCATCAGCCCAGGCATCTCATCCTCGGCCATGAGGATTTCCTTGCGGCCCCACTCGGCGAGGGAGAAATCTCGAACCTTGTAGTCGGTAAAGTCAGCCATGGAGACCTCGTGAATGGTGCCGGAGTGGTTGGCGGCGTCATATAAGCATATCCGCATGTTTGCAAGTTCGGAGGATTTTCGCGGCACCTTGAAGTAGCCGCGATCGCAAGCCTAGGCTTCTCCGCAGTGGCCGCTCAGAGGCCCGGTAAGGGGAAAGTCATGCGGCGATTCGCGCTTTTGGCGTTGGCATTGCTCCCGGCCGGCCAGGCCTCGGCAGGCACCAACGACATCCTGATCGGGCTCGACGCCAAGATCGTCTATGACGCCAACGGCCCGGTCCGCAGCGGCGCCGGGCGGGACGCGGTGCTGGTGATGGATGTCAGCAATCCCGCCCATCCCAGGGTCCGGGCTTCGTTGCCGTTGATCAACTCGCTGGTCGGGCCGCCCACCAACCTGCAGATCACGCCGGACGGCAAGCTCGGGCTGGTCGCCAATTCGATCGTCAACAACCTGGATGGCACCGTCTGGAAGGAGGCGCCGGACGACAAGCTGTTCGTCATCGACCTCACCGCCAACCCGCCGAAACTCCGTGACACGCTGACCATCGGCAAGCAGCCCTCGGGGTTGGCGATATCGCGAAGGGGCGACCTGGCGCTGGTTGCCGACCGGGCCGGCAAGAGCCTCTCTGTCCTGTCGATCCAGGCTGGCGAGGTGAAGGTGGTTGGTGAGGTCGCGCTGCCCAACGCCGCCGCCGCGGTGGCGCTGACGCCGGACGGAAGCCGAGGGTTCGTGGTCTTCAACACCGTCAACAAGGTCGGAGTGCTGGCGATCGACGGCACCAAGGTGACCTACGATCCGGCGCTGGACATTCCGGCCGGGCTGAACCCCTACAACGTCGATGTGACGCCGAACGGCCGCTTCGCCGTCGTCTCCAGCACCGGCGCCCTGGCCAACAACGGCGACGCCGTCATGGTGATCGAGGCGACCGGTCCGCACCCGCACGTCGTCCAGCTAATGACCCCCGGCAACGGGCCGGAGGGGCTGGCGATCTCGCCCGATGGAAAATGGGTCGTCACCCCGCTGCTGCTCGGCACCGGGAGCAAGCAGAGCGACTGGTTCTATAGCAGAACCGGCGCCGCGGCGCTGATGTCGATCGGCCGCGATGGCCAGCTCACGCTGCTCAACACGGTAAGGACCGGTGGGCTGCCGGAAGGGGTCGCGTTCAGCCCACGCGGCGATTACGTCTATGTCGGCAACTACCACGATCGCAACCTGCAGGTGATGCACATCGCCGGCGGAAAGCTGGTGGATACCGGGGTCAAGCTCATGCTGCCCGGCCAACCGGCCTCGATGCGGGCGTTGGCCAGGTAGCGGGAGCTTCTGCTTACCTTGCCTCGCCGATAGCCGGCAGATCCATCCTGGCCAGCACCTCGGCGACATGACGGGTCTGAACCGAGCTGCCCTGGCGCTTTAGCCGGCCGGCGATGTTGAGCAGGCAGCCCATGTCGCCGGACAGCACGGTGCCGGCGCCGGTCGCCACGATGTCGGCGGTCTTGTCCGACACCATGCGCACCGAGATTTCCGGGTATTTGACGCAGAACGTGCCGCCGAAGCCGCAGCAGATCTCGGGCTCTTTCATTTCGATTACGGTGGCGCCGATCACCGCCAGCAACGCGCGCGGCTGGGCCTTGATGCCCATCTCGCGCAGCCCGGCGCAGCTGTCGTGATAGGTGAATGTTTCCGAGCTGGCGGCGGGCAGCGACGTTACGCCAAGCACGTCGGTCAGGAACGAGACGAGTTCGAATGTTTTCGCCGCCAGCGCGTCGGCACGCGGGCGGAAGTTCGGGTCGTCGTCGAACAGCGTCGGAAGATGGTGGCGCAGCATCCCGGCGCAGGAGCCGGACGGCACGACGACGTGGTCGTAGCCGGAAAACGCGTCAAGGATGCCGATCGCCAGGTCGCGCGTGGTGGCGCGGTCGCCGGTGTTGTAGGCCGGCTGGCCGCAGCAGGTCTGCGCGCGCGGCACCTCGACTTGGCACCCAGCCTGCTCCAGCAGCCGGATGGCGGCAAAGCCGACGGACGGGCGGTGCAGGTCCACCAGGCAGGTGACAAAAAGCGCGACGCGGGGTTTTGACGACATGGCCTCAGTCTAAGGAGCCTCGTCCAACTCGGCCAGACGTTGGCGCGCGATCGCGAGATAGGCCGGGTCGAGCTCGATGCCTATGCCGCGCGCACCCTCGAGCCTGGCCGCGACCAGTGTGGTTCCAGTGCCGGCGAACGGGTCGAGCACGACGGCGCCGGGCTTGCCGTGCAGCCGGATGCACCAGGCCGGCAGATCGACCGGGAAGGTGCCGGGGTGGTTGAACTTGCCCGCCCGGCTGTTGACCGTCTTGTAGGGGATGAACCAGGTGTTGCCGCGGCAGCGCAGGTCGCGCGCGTGGCCGCGCCGGGCGATGTTCGTTTTGTCCTTAAATGGAACGCCGATGCCCAGGCGGTCCAGCTTCACGTCGCCGGTCCGGGTCAGGTGAAAGACGTGCTCGTGGTTGTGGTGCAGGTAACGCTTTCCGCCGACCGGCTTGAAGTGGCCGACCGAATCTTCCGCCACCGACACCGACTTGACCCAGACGATGTGGTTCTGCAGCACGAAAATATCCCGCAGCCGCACGATCAGCTCGAACGGCAGCCACGGCGCGCTGGCGGAACCCGCGATATTGAGGAAGAACGAGCCATCGGGCGCCAGCACCCGGGCCAGCGCCGCGGCGACCTGTATCAGCCAGTCGAGGTACTCCGCCTCGGCGCGCCGGTCATCGTAGCTGCGATAGGCAAGGCCAAGATTATAAGGTGGCGAGGTGACGATGACATCGACGCTGGCGACCGGCAGGCCCGGCAGCAGCGCCAGGCAGTCGCCGAGCAGCAGCTGTTCCGGACCCAAGCTCACGCGGCCGGCGCGCCACGCGGCAGCAGCAGCCACATCCGGCCCGGCTGCTTCATTAACCCCGCGGATCGTTCAGCGGCCGGCCCCCAGCCGAAGAACACGTCGCCGCGCAGCGCGCCGCGGATGGCGCCGCCGGTATCCTGCGCCAGCATCAGCCGGCGCATGGCCAGGCCATCGACCGGATCGGTCGTGTCGATGAACACCGGCATGCCGAGCGGCACGAACCGCCGGTCCACCGCCAGCGACCGGCCGGGCGTCAACGGCACGCCGAGCGCGCCGGCCGGGCCCTGGTCCGCCGCGACGTCGAGAGACTCGCGGAAGAAGACATAAGACGGGTTCTGCCGCATCAGCGCGGCGGCCTGGTCAGGGTGCGAGGCCAGCCAGGCGCGAATCGACTGCATCGAGACTTCGGGCAGCGTCATCTCGCCGCGATCGACCAGCAACCGGCCGATCGGCACGTACGGCCGGCCGTTCTTGCCGGCATAGCCGATCCGCATCACCTCGCCATCCGGCAGGCGGATGCGTCCGGAACCCTGGATCTGCAGGAAGAAGGCGTCGGCCGGATCAGCCAGCCATGCCAGTTCAAGTCGCCGGTGGCGCAAGGCGCCATCCTCGATCCGGGCCCGGGTGAGGCTGCGCGACCGCGTGTCTCCGGGCCAGGCATGGATCGGGGCGGCATAGCCGGGACCAGGCCGGCGGGAGCCCGCGAATTCCGGCTCGTAGTAGCCGGTCAACAGCGCCGTGCCGCTGCCGTCGGCTAAAACCTCATAGGGTTGGAAATACCGCTCGAACAACCCCCTGGCGGCGGCATCGTCGTTGGCCGGGAGCAGCCGCGCCTCGCGGCACCAATCGGCCTGGACACGCTCGCAACCCAGCAGCAAAGCCGGCAGTGCCTCGGCCACGTGATCCTGCCGCCAGCCGGGCAAGGCGGAGAAGGTTTCCGCGATCAGGACCGGCGGCTTGTCCGGGTTTGACGCTGATTGGCAGCTGGCCAGCAATAAGAAGGCAGCCAGGATGGGGCTCCGCCCCAAACCCCGCCAAGGGGCCGTCGC